>NZ_JADBTZ010000414.1:0-4176 GCF_020245885.1 Microcystis sp. M165S2
CACTTTTTCTCGGTCAATGATGACAATAAGTTATAGCTTAGAAGCTAATCAACAACTAAAGCTTATGCTTGTAGCTAAGTGAAATCATTGATTAAGAGACCTGTGCTTTTCAATAACTTTTTCAGCAGACCCTAATTATTCCAGCATATAGTCTAGCTGAACCTCACGAAAAACTGACTCGTCAAGCAAAGAGTCGTCGGGAACTTCAACAGTTACTAGATACTGAGTTACGTCAACTTTCACGCACAGCTTCTTATGCAAGTCGGATCAAGAGTATTCAAGATATTGCTAGTTTAATGGTGCAAAGCAATGAAGAAGAACGACATCGTTTTAATAAATATCGAGAACGCCTCCTCAAGGTAGGAGAAATTGTGGCACTTACTGCTGATATTTTAATCGAAGCAGCATCTTATGAAACGATATATGATTTAACGCCACAAGATGCTCTTGTCTATGCCTCGGTACTTCATCATTTACGACGTTATCAGCCACAGCAGGCGTGTTTTTTGAATCGAAACTCAAAAGACTTTGATAGTCCTGATATTGTTGAAGAACTGAATCAATTCAACTGTAGGATGATTCCCCGATTTGATCGTGGTTACAGTTTTCTTCAGTCGCAGTTATCGTCCTAGTAGCTGAGATCAAGCTTTTCGGTTGGGTTGAGCGCTTTAATACTTAGGAGAAAACTGCTCGATTCAAAAATTTGAGCTAAAACCCAACATTTTTAAAGACATCGGTGCAGTTGGGTTTCCCGCAAGTGTCGCTCATTTTTGATAGACAAAAGTTATTGCTGTCACCCCCAACACAAGTTTACTGTCCCACCCGCCAAATTTTGATAGTTCTGTCACCACTCCCACTAGCTAAATAGCGGCCATCGGGACTATATACCACTGACCAAAACCCGCTAGAATGACCAGTAAGGGTACGCAATTCTCTTCCCGTTGCTACCTCCCAAATTTTGATAGTATCGTCCCAACTCCCACTGGCTAAATAGCGGCCATCGGGACTATATGCTACTGATGGAACCGAGTTGGAATGACCAGTAAGGGTACGCAATTCTTTTCCCGTTGCTACCTCCCAAATTTTGATAGTATTGTCATAATTCCCACTAGCTAAATAGCGGCCATCAGGACTGTATGCTACTGACCAAACAGAGTCAGAATGACCAGTAAGAGTACGCAATTCTTTTCCTGTTGCTACCTCCCAAATTTTGATAGTATTGTCAGCACTCGCACTAGCTAAATAGCGACCATCCGGACTATATACTACTGAGTAAACCCCGCTAAAATGACCAGTAAGGGTACGCAATTCTTTTCCCGTTGCTACCTCCCAAATTTTGATAGTATTGTCAATACTCCCACTAGCTAAATAGCGACTATCGGGACTATATACCACTGACAAACTCCTGCTAGAATGACCAGTAAGGGTACGCAATTCTTTTTCCTTTGCCACCTCCCAAATTTTGATAGTATTGTCACCACTCCCACTAGCTAAATAGCGACCATCGGGACTATATACTACTGAATAAACCCCGCTAGAATGACCAGTAAGGGTACGCAATTCTTTTCCCTTTGCCACCTCCCAAATTTTGATAGTATTGTCACCACTCCCACTAGCTAAATAGCGGCTATCGGAACTATATGCTGCTGATAAAACCGAGTCAGAATGACCAGTAAGGGTTTTCTCGAGAAAACTACCACTAGGAAAATTAGAGATCAATAATTGAAGACCGGCGGGAAACTGCTTATATTTAAAATAACCGTAAACTTGCGTTATTCCTATTCCTAATAACAAAATGCTACCAAGAGCTATCATTCTGTTTCTCAGATTATTATTTTTAACCGGTTGTGCTGGTGTTTTTTTGGGTACAGCTACAGGTGAAACTGGCGGAGAAGGATTAATCTTAGGAATAACTGGCGATTGTTTTTTAGTTACAACAGGCTGCGGATTTGGTGCTGGTGTAGGAGGTAACTTTAACTGCCGTTCAATCTCATCCAAACGCTGTAAAATAACCCTAGTATTAGCTGGTCTATTCTCGGGCAATTTTTCCATTAACTCCTCAATAAAATCCAACAATAATGGGTGAATATTTTCCGTTTCTTCTCGCCAAGATAAAACATCATTAACCGGATCATAAATTTCTAAAGGATGTTTTCTGGTTAATAAATGTACAAAAGTTCGTCCTAAAGCATGAAAATCTGATTGAATCACTGCTTGGCCATGTTGTTGTTCATTGGGTGTATATCCCGCTGAGGTAATACCTGTTACTTGTTGACCTTTTACCTTTTGATGATAGGTTTGGGTTTCTTCCCTTGCTGTGCCAAAATCAATTAACACCAACTCGCCACTATTCCGCAGCATAATATTAGGGGGTTTAATATCACGATGCAGCCAGTTTTGTTGATGAATTTTATCGAGAATTAAAGTAATTTCTCTCAGCCATTTTAAGGCTCGTTTTTGACTTAAATTATCATACTGCTTTAGCCACTGTTCTAAATTAATCCCCTCCACTTTTTCCATGACTAAACAGTGTAATATTTTCCCCTCTCTCGTGGAATATTGAAAATAGGCATCCCCTCGAGGAACACCGGTCACATTTTGACGACTTAACTCTAATAAAACGTCATATTCCCGTTTAAATAATTCCACTGCTTTCGGTTCATTATTCCATTTTTCTTGTAATACCTTGAGGATTTTGGCCGTAAAACCCTCAAAAGCCTCATAAACAACCCCAAAACCAGTCGTATCACTCAATAACCGACTTACCCTATATTGACCATTTAACAACAATTGAGAGCCGCAACTTTGACAGTAACGAGTATTCGAGTTATTATTACTCGGATGCTCCGGTTGAGAACAATCGGGATTAATGCAGTAACAGGTTTTCATCTCGGCTACCAGTTATTTTATCGGGTGAATAATTGCAAGTTTTCCCTTGACCTGTCTTTGAAGGCATTTTATCATAAGTAAGTAGGCGTTAAAAATTATCAGATGCCCCCTTTATTAAGGGGGATCCCCCCGCCTATCGGCACCCCCCTTATCAAGGGGGGCAGGGGGGATCGAACCTAAAATCCATTTTTAATTTAATTATAACCAGCTACTTAAGTAAGCTAAAACGCATTTTAACCGCCTATCCTTAGATTAGCTGTCTCGGAGTCTCGACTAGAAAATTAATTTTGCCGGCCTACTTAACTAACACTCCATTCAGAAAAATTTCGGCAATACCTTCGGCCATTTCCTGTAATGCAAGGGGGGAAGCATTGGCATCTAAAATAGTTTCAGTGGAAAAACCGGCAATTGCGAACATTCCTAGAAAAACTTGGGCCACAATTTT
Source organism: Microcystis sp. M165S2 (assembly GCF_020245885.1). Lineage (NCBI taxonomy): Bacteria > Bacillati > Cyanobacteriota > Cyanophyceae > Chroococcales > Microcystaceae > Microcystis > Microcystis sp. M165S2. The sequence continues at coordinate 3,335 of NZ_JADBTZ010000414.1, forward strand.
CGGATTCATGGGACGATAGATACCATGATCGATCGCTGTTTGAAAAAAAGCCTCGGCCACATCGGTCATTTTAGCAATTACCTCCGATTGAATTCGGTCTTTTAATTCCGGGTGAAATTGCGCCTCTATAAAACAAACTCGCAATAAATCGCTATTTTCTCGCATTCTCAACACCCTACGTCGCATCACCTGCGCTACCGCTTTATAACTGCCCATTTCGCTCAATTCCGTCAGCAAGTCGGTGAGAATATCCACCCATCCCCTAGTGGCCACTTCAATTAAAATCGCCTTTTTGTTGGGAAAATAACGAAATAAAGTTCCTTCTGCCACATTTGCCTTTCCTGCTAGGTCTTTGGTCGTGGTTCCTTCATAACCCTTAGCGGCAAATAAACGTAAAGCGGCCTGTAGAATACGACTACGGGTATCTTCTTCCCCAGAATTGGTCTGAGTTAGGGAACGTTGAAAAAGACTTTGCATAATTATTGACAGCTAGAACGGGATAGAGCCATTGTCATCTATCAAGTTAGGTGTTTACGCAAATGCTTCATAAAATTTTGAGTAATTGGGGTAACTTGGCCTTCAACAACGAGAGCAGCCGCTTGACAATCGGCTAAGTTCCCAGACAAGATAACCTTGACACTTACTCCCGTATCAATCAAACCTTACTCTGGACTGCTGAAAAACATCGTCAGTGCAGGGCGTTGACATCCTCGCCGCCGTAAAACGGACGGCGATTCCTCACCACGCCACTTTTTTAGGGTGGTCGCGTCAATGGGGTTGACGCAGATAGCGAAAAACGCTTAATTGCTTAAGTCTGACACTTTCGACCCGTCCGTTTTCAG
>NZ_JADBTZ010000415.1:0-15032 GCF_020245885.1 Microcystis sp. M165S2
CAATTGTCTATCTTTTGGTATTAACCTATTTGTGCCTTAAGTGTCTCCCTGTATAGATTTCAGCTACTTTTAGGCGTAGGCACTCTCATCGAATTTTATTTTAAGTTAATTATTTGCATAACAATTACCGAAGAGCCAGGATCTGAAAGAACAAGCGCACAAAAATAGACTAAAGGATATTTATGGAATATTTTTAACCAACAGAACTGTAATCTACTCTACAAACCCAAGCGAATGCGAAAATTTCGCACGTATCACGGATGCTGTTTATCATGGCAGTGAAGATTTGGGTCCTATCTTTAACCGACTAGCTGCTAATGTCAATGCAACAAAATGTCAATCCATCTTATGGCAACTTGCAGAACAACAACCCAATTCAAATCAGCCACCATCTCCTGAAGACAAACAACAAGCACAAGAACAAGCGACGAGTATATCAGAGCTTAAATCTGATAAAGTAACAATCCAAATAGAAGACTTGATTAAAAAATTTACTACGTCTGAGCGAAAAAATGCAAGTTTGACTTTAAGTGAGTTAGCCAATAAGGATCCAGAAGCAAACCCACTAGTGGTGAAGGCTTTGATCGTCGGCATAGTTGGTGACAAGGAAGAGAACGCATATCTTAAAAACTTGTATATTGCTTACACCTTAGCGAAGATTAATGATTGGAATTCATCCGAATATGGAAAGGTTTGCAATTTAAAAACATCAAAAAATTACAATGATCCAACATTTAAAATGCGGGTAAATAACGCTATTAATAAATTAGATAAGTCCAAACATTGTCCTTAAATAAACCCTGTAGGTTGGGTTGACGCAAGGAAACCAAACCTATGCTTATTCGTTCTCTAACTTTACTTTAGATCTTGTAGGGTGCGTTAAGGGAATGTAACGCACCTTTTTAGGCGTTGTCAGATCAGAATATGAAAGATGCAATGCAATCCTTGCTATCAAAGTAATTTCAGTTCCGGTGCTGATTCGGATCATCTTTCAATTTGACAACGCACCTTTTTAAGAAATTTGAGTAGCAAGTCTCGACGCTCAACTACAATTAGAATTATAGTCATTTCAATTAAGATTGAGAATATTAATCCCAGAGTTCCTAAGGGTTTTGTCGGTCTAGACTGTATCAGAATTATCTGAAATGACTATATGAGATATTTATTAGACACAGATTATCTAAGCATTCTTCTGGTAAAGATGGATGCTCGAATCGAAGCGATTGCACTGTCCTGTGGAGTGATTTTATTAACTCGTAATCATCGAGATTTTGGTAAAGTATCGTAGAGCTTTTCAAATTGTCTCATAAAAGCTCGATCGATCCGATCTTTCCATAACCATAATAACGGTGATTGCCATCCGAAACCGCCCCAAGATGCGATCGCTTTTTGGTCTCCTGTACCGATTAAACTCAGATAATTTTTCTGGGGAAAATAGGGTTTTAAGGGCCGATTTTGCAGAATTCTTTGTAAATTATCGTATAAAGGTTTTCCTTGTCGGACGGCAAAAACTCCCGCTTTCGGACGGGGATAATCTGGAATCGTGGCAATATCTCCCACGGCAAAAATATGGGGATGAGACAGAGATTGCAGATAATTATTCACTAAAATAAACCCTTTTTTATCTGTCAGTAATCCCGACTCTTTAATCCAACTAGAGGCCGAGGCAGTCGTTACCCAAATTGTATAATCTATGGGTAAAACTAACCCCGATGAACAGATAACTTGATCCGGTCTTACTTCTATTACATCCGTTGATAAATATAGTCTAATTCCCCTTTGTTTAAAAATCTTCTCTAAACGTTGACCGACCCAATTATTATGGGCTGGTAGTAGTTTTTTTCCTCGATGAATTAGAGATAAATTCAAATTACTGCTAGAGTTGAGAATTTTTGCCAAACGGGACTGCATATTTAAAGCTAATTCTACCCCGCCCGCACCACCACCAACAATGACGATATTGAGAGGATTATTAGGGTTACTAACCGCTTTTTTGAGGATTTCTTGCCATCCTTCCCGAAAAATCGGCACTGGTTTGGCGGGAATAGCGTACTCTTTAGCACCGATAACATTATCTACTGCCGGGATACTGCCGATATCGATCGAGAGATAATCAAAGGGAATCGGTGAAGAATTATTACAAATTACTTGACATTTTTCCGTATCTATGCAATTAGCCTTGTCTAAACAGAATTGCGCTTGAGAATACCTAGCTAGAGAAGGTAAATCGATATGAGTCTCAGCAAAATCATAAAAACCGGCGATGTGACCGGGTAACATTCCCGAATAGGGGGTATGGGTGACATCGCTAATTAAAGTTAATTGAACGTTTTTTAGGGGTGATTGTCCCCAAAGACGAAGGGCGATCGCATGACTATGACCCCCACCGATAAAAACTAAGCGCTTGACTAAATCCATAAAAAAACGGGATTGCTGCCAGAAAAGTTAAATTCTAATGAATATATCTTCTTACCCAGAAATTCTGTTGCAAAATCGAGGGTAGATAGACAAAAACTCAAGGCATCGAGGCCATAAACTTTTAACCAATGACAGTAAATTGGGATTTTGCTTTTTTCGGACTCGATATTCTTAAGCAAATTCTATCTAATATCTTCGCTTCCCAATAGAGAGAAGTCTATGCAAGAAGTTTATATCGTGGCCGCAGTCCGGACTCCAATTGGTCGTTTTGGTGGGGGATTGATGGGATTATCCCCGGCCGATTTAGGGGCAACAGTGATGAAATACGCCCTAGAAATCGCTAATTTGCCCCCAGAAGCCCTAGATTTGTACATTTTCGGCAATGTTTTGGGAGCGGGTCATGGTCAGTTAATTCCCCGGCAAGCGGCGATTAAAGCGGGAATTCCCCTAGCCGTGGGCGGATATCGGGTGGATATGGTTTGTTCTTCGGGAATGATTGCCGTTAGTAATGCTGCTACCTTAATTCGCGCAGGCGAAGCGGATATCGTCCTCGCTGGTGGCATCGAATCCATGTCCCAAACCGGCTTTTTTCTCTCCCATCGGGCCCGGTGGGGTTATAAATTCCTCATGGGTGCGCCAGAACAATTAACGGATTTATTACTCCACGATGGCTTAACCGATGCTACCACGGCTGAGGGCATGGGTTCCCAAGTCGATCGCCTCTGTCTCGATCGTGGTGGCTCCCGGCAAGCATTAGACGAAATTGCCGCCTTATCCCACCAAAGAGCTGCCACAGCCACAGAAAAAGGCTGGTTTAAGGGTGAAATCGTGCCGATCGAGCTTAAATCTAAGAAAGGTTCCACAATTCTTGATCAAGATGAGGGTATTCGTCCCGATAGTACCGCAGAAGGCCTAGGAAAACTGCGACCGGCTTTTAGTCCGTCAGGAGTTTTAACCGCGGGTAATAGTAGTCAAATTTCCGACGGGGCTGCCGCATTACTTTTAGCCAGTAAAAAAGCCGTGGATCAGTACGGTTTAAAACCAATTGCCAAAATCCTTGGCGGGGCCGTGGCTGCTGGGGAAACCTATCGCTTCGTAGAAACCCCCGTCCTCGCTGTCAAAAAATTACTGAATTCTCTCGGTAAAACCCTAGATGAATTCGATTTAGTGGAAAATAACGAGGCTTTCGCCTTAAATAATCTCCTGTTTGAGATGGATCTCGGGTTAGCTAGGGAAAAACAAAACGTTCACGGTGGTGCGATCGCCTTGGGTCATCCTATCGGCGCTTCCGGCGCGCGAATTCTGGTGACGTTAATTAATGCGTTGAAAGTACAGGATAAAACCCTCGGTATGGCGGCCATCTGTCATGGGACCGGTGGCGGAACAGCGATCGCAATTGAAAGAGTTTAGGAGGAAAAAGCTATGGTATCTCTGGGACTAGAGGAGAAAGTTATCGTCGTCACCGGCGGAAATCGAGGCATTGGGGCGGCTATTGTCTCTCTTTTGATAGATTTGGGGGCCAAGGTGGCTTACACGGATTTAGCCACCGATAATCCCCAGGGTTTAGGCATTGTGGCCGACGTGACTAAGTTGGAATCGATGGAAGCGGCAGCTCAACAAATTGAAGCGGAATTGGGACCAGTGTATGGCATCGTCGCTAACGCGGGAATTACCAGAGATAACTTTTTCCCTAAATTAACGCCGCTAGATTGGGATTTAGTGATTAATGTCAACCTAAAAGGGGTTAATCACACGATTAAGCCATTTATTGAGGGAATGTATGAACGACAAGCGGGATCGATCGTTTGTATTAGTTCTATTTCCGGTGATCGCGGTAATGCCGGCCAAACTAACTACGCGGCCACAAAAGCGGCAGTTATCGGTTTAGTCAAATCCTTAGCGCGAGAAGCTGCCCGTTATAATATTCGCGCCAATGCGATTGCGCCGGGGTTTATTAACACGGAAATGACTTTAGCGATTCCCGAGAAAGTTCGCGATAAAATCACCGCAGAAATTCCCTGTCGTCGCTTCGGTGAACCCGCAGATATCGCCTGGGCAACTGCCTATTTACTCTCTCCTATTGCCAGCAGTTATGTCTCTGGAGAAGTCCTCAGAGTTAATGGGGCCCATCACACTTAATCAGTTATCAGTTATCAGTTATCAGTTATCAGTTATCAGTTATCAGTTATCAGTTATCAGTTATCAGTTATCAGTTATCAGTTATCAGTTATCTAATTCAAAGATGGAAAATGTGTTTGTTATTGTCGCTGCTAAGTTGCTTGATAGTGGCATAAATCTATGAAATTTTAATGGGATCAAGACAAGGCAAATAACAACATCAAAAAACATAGTATATCTTTTGAAGAAGCAGTGACCGTATTTGGGGATCCATTGGCCGTAACGATTTTCGATCCCGATCATTCAGTGGGTGAGTTTCGTTTTCTGATGATAGGACAGTCAAAATTACAAAAGCTGTTAGTCAAATCCCATACAGAAAGAGAAAATGAAATTCGCTTAATTAGCGCCCGTTTAGCTAGTAAACAGGAGAGAAAAAATTATGAATCAGGAGTCTGAAGAAACGGTTAATGACGAGATGTGGAGTGAATATGACTTTTCCAGTGGTATTCGTGGCAAATATTATGAAGCTTATCGACAGGCTAGTAATGTGATCATTCTCGATCCCGATGTGGCGGAAATTTTTCAAGATTCAGCCTCAGTCAATGAAGCGTTAAGATTACTAGCAAAAATTACCAAGTCTGGAAAAATATGACTTATCAGTTATCAGTTATCAGGTGTAGGATGGGTTATTAAACTACCGAAATCAGCGTTAAAGGAAAAGGTCAAAAATAATGGATAAACCGACACAAGCTTGGAGTGAGATGGCCGCCGATTACGTCAATCTTTGGACAGAAACCGGGACAAAAATGTGGTCAAGTTGGTTTGATATGATGGGGGCAATACCCCCGGCCATGGGCAATATTAAACCAGAATTGCAAGAGGCAACCCAGCGCTATTTTGATAATCGGGATTTATTGATCAAATTCCTAAAATTATCGGTGGAAGCTTGGGAAAGTATCTTCCCGAAAATGCAAACAGGAGAAGACTGGCAAACAATTTTAAATAATTATACCCAACAGATGCGCGGTCAACTGAATAGTTTTACTGCCACCACTTCCAAAAGTAGTCAAGATGTCAGTCAACTATGGACAATTTACCTACAACAATTGCAAAGTCTCAATCATTTATGGTTCGATCCTTTCGTCCTGTCAAATGACACAATAACCAAAGCTTGGTTAGGTAATACTTCTTCTTTGATCGAACTGAATAATATCTACTGGCAGAAGTTTTATGATGAAACTTTTGGCCAATGGTTACAGATGCCTTTATTGGGATTGCCGCGAGAATTTAACCGCAAATTACTCGATAGTTTTGAAACTTGGCGGGTTCTTTATCAAGCTAGTATTAACTATCAAATTGTGCTGGCTGATATTCAAGTTAAATCCTTTGAAGCTTTAACTAAAAAATTAGTTTTCCTAGCACAAAAAGGTCAACCTGTCAAGAATTGGCGAGAATTTCAAGATGTGTGGAGTGTAGTCGCCGATGATATTTTTGAAAAGGCTTTTTGTCAACCAGAAAACCTAAAAGTACGGGGAAAATTTATTAATTCCCTCAATGATTATCGCCTCAAACAGCAGGATTTAATGGAAATTTACCTGCGATCAATGAATCTGCCTACCCGCAGCGAAGTCGATGAAATTCATCGGACTATCTATGAATTACGCAAAGAGGTAAAAAGTCTCAAAAAAACTTTAGGAGAAAAAAAGCAGTAGAAAGTAACAATTAGTTAATTGTACTTGACAATCAGGTAAGCTATCAGTTATCAGTTATCGGATTGCAGTTTTAAGTATATAGTGTTAGGTGAAAACTTCGGAACTTTCTTTTCACTGATTACTGTTTACTGTTCACTGCTCACTGAAAAATCCCCACTTCTCTAGGAGAATTAAATTATGTGGCCATTTTTGACGCAAGTGAAACTGGAAGACTTTACCCAAGATTATCTAGAATTAACTCAGAAAAATCTCAAAGGTTTAGACAATCTCAAACGAGTTAAAGAAGAAGATATTCAGTGTGGAGTCTCGGAAAAAGAAGCAGTTTATCGGGAAGATAAAATCATTCTCTATCACTTTAAAACCGTGGTCGAAAAACCCTTCGAGATTCCCTTGCTGATGGTTTATGCTTTGGTCAATCGTCCCTACATGGTAGATTTACAGGAGGGGCGTTCTTTAGTGGCAAATCTGCTGAAATTAGGCTTAGATATCTACTTAATTGATTGGGGATATCCCACGAGAAGCGATCGCTGGTTAACCCTTGATGATTATATCAATGATTATGTCGATAATTGCGTCGATTTTATTCGTCAAAGTCACCATCTCGACAAGATTAATCTGTTAGGAATCTGTCAGGGAGGAACCTTTAGTTTATGCTATAGTTCCCTCTATCCCGATAAGATAAAAAATCTGGTGACAATGGTGACACCGGTGGACTTTTATCAAACCGAGACCCTCTTAAATATGCGGGGGGGATGTTCCTTAGGCTCCGAAGCATTAGACATCGATTTAATGGTAGATGCTATGGGCAATATTCCGGGAGATTTTCTCAACTTAGAGTTTCTAGAATTGAAACCTTTGCAGTTAGGTTATCAGAAATATCTTGATTTTCCTGACATCATGGAAGACGAATCAAAATTAGTTAATTTTCTGCGTATGGAAAAATGGATTTTTGATAGTCCCGACCAAGCGGGAGAATCCTATCGACAGTTTCTCAAGGATTTCTATCAGCAAAATAAACTGATTAAAGGGGAAGTGATGTTAGGAGATAAACGGGTAGATTTACACAATCTGACCATGCCAATTCTCAATCTTTATGCGGATAAAGATCACCTTGTACCTCCCGCTTCTTCCCTCGCTTTAGGGAATTATATCGGTACTTCTGACTATACCGCTTGTGCTTTTCCGGTCGGACATATCGGAATGTATGTCAGTGGCAAAGTGCAACGGGATTTACCCCCCGCTATTAGCGATTGGTTAAAAGCAAGAGGTTAACAATCCTCGAAAATATCCCCTTTTCCCAGTTTGGGAGAGGGGTTTAGCACTTTTTTTCTCTATCGGTGTAACACAATACAACACATCGATCAAAAAAAATCTACAGGCAATAAAATAAACTTTTGTAACAGAGGATGTTAAGCACTGTTGCAAGATCGGGCAGAATCGGAGGATATCCTTCCTTTCGGCTAAACCCCTGTGGTACACTGCAAAGCGTACTCGCTCGTAAGTATGTAGGAGAAAACCTGAGTGTTAAGAGTCGCTGTTGTGGGTTCAGGGCCGGCCGGTTCTTCGGCGGCAGAAACATTAGCTAAAGCAGGCATTGAAACCTATTTATTTGAACGCAAATTAGATAATGCTAAACCCTGTGGTGGAGCGATTCCTCTCTGTATGGTGAGCGAATTTGACCTACCTCCTGAAATTATTGATCGCCGGGTGAGAAAAATGAAAATGATCTCCCCCTCTAACGTCGAAGTCGATATTAATCTCGATAATCAAGACGAATATATCGGAATGTGTCGTCGGGAAGTCCTCGACGGTTTTATGAGAGAACGCGCCCATAAATTAGGAGCGCATTTAATCAACGGAACCGTTTACGGTCTCGACATTCCCACCAATAGCACCGATCCCTATACCCTACACTACGCTGATCACTCCCACGGCAATTCCCAAGGGGAAATGAAATCTCTGAAGGTGGATGTGGTTATCGGTGCGGACGGTGCTAATTCCCGCATTGCTAAAGCTATTGATGCCGGGGATTACAACTATGCGATCGCTTTCCAAGAACGCATCCGTCTCCCCCAAGATAAAATGGCCTACTACGAAGACCTGGCCGAAATGTATGTAGGAAAAGACGTATCCCCCGACTTCTACGCTTGGGTATTCCCCAAATACGATCACGTCGCTGTCGGTACTGGCACAATGAAGGTCAATAAAGCCATGATTAAAGACCTACAAGCCGGTATTCGCGCTCGCGCGGCCCGTCGTCTCGAAGGTGGCGAAATCATCCGCGTGGAAGCTCACCCCATCCCCGAACATCCCCGTCCTCGTCGTGTAGTCGGTCGCGTGGCCCTCGTTGGCGATGCCGCTGGAACAGTTACTAAGTCTTCGGGAGAAGGCATCTATTTCGCCGCTAAATCGGCGCGGATGTGTGCCGAAACCATTGTCGAAGTCACTAACGGCGGCCAACGTATTCCCACAGAGGACGAGTTAAAACTCTACCTGAAGCGTTGGGATAAGAAATACGGTATGACCTATCTGGTGTTAGATATCCTGCAACGGGTTTTCTACCGTACCGATGCCACCCGGGAAGCTTTTGTGGAAATGTGTTCCGATAAGGACGTACAGAAGATGACTTTTGACAGTTATCTCTATAAAACCGTTGTTCCCGCTAATCCTCTCGTGCAGATGAAGATTACTGCTAAAACCATCGGTTCTCTCCTGCGCGGTAACGCTTTAGCTCCTTAAAATCAATTCATAACCAGAAAACCCAATCTCCCTATCGCGGTGGTTGGGTTTTCTTTTGGGTTGTTTCTTCCTATCTTCTCTAATTCAAACAAAAATAAGGTGTGTTACATTTGATTAACGCATCCGACGAGAGCGACTTGCCGCTACCTAGCGCCTTCGGCATCGTAACTATTGATATAGCTTATGACTAAAAACTCCTTCTTCAATGAGCAAAAAGAACAGTCCTTGATCAAAGCTAGGATTGTTGAGAAATATTTCTGGGCTTGGGCAAAAGTTATAATTTCAAAAGTTAAGAAGGGATCGTCTTCAAACCAGAAAATCGCTTATGTTGACCTTTTTGCTGGTGCAGGACGATATGAAGATGGCTCAAAATCAACCCCAGTAAAGGTTCTAGAAACTGCCATCGCAGATCCAGATATGCGAAATATGCTGGTGTCGATCTTTAACGATGCCGATGTCAAAAATGTTAATTCTCTTCAACAAGCTATAGATTCAATTCCAGGCATAGAAAATTTAAAATACCGCCCTCGAATATCAAAATATGAGGTTGGAGAGAACATAGTTAAAACCTTCCAAAGCATGAAATTAGTTCCCACTTTACTTTTTGTTGATCCTTGGGGTTACAAGGGGCTATCTCTTCAACTTGTTAATTCGGTCGTCAAAGATTGGGGTTGTGATTGCATCTTCTTCTTCAATTACAATCGCATCAACATGGGTTTAAGTAATGATGCAGTCAAAGAACACATAAATGCGCTATTCGGACAAGTAGGAGCAGATCAACTCCGCGAACGATTGAAAACACTTACTCCACAAGAGCGTGAGTTAACCGTTGTAGAATATATCTGTGAAGCCTTGAAAGAAATGGGGGGTAAATATGTTCTTCCATTTCGTTTCAGACATGAAATGGGAAATCGTACTAGCCATCACCTAATTTTTGTAAGCAAGCATCCTAAAGGCTATGAAATTATGAAAGAGATAATGGCTAAAGAGAGTTCTGAACAGACGCAGGGCGTACCATCTTTTGAGTATAATCCTGCAACTCTTCAACAACCATTACTCTTTGAGCTAACCCGTCCTCTTGATCAACTGGAATCTATGTTGTTGGACAATTTTTCAGGTAAAACTATGACGATGGCAGAGATTTACGACCAGCATCATGTGGGAAAACTTTACATTAAAAAGAATTACAAAGATGCCCTTAGAAATCTTGAATCTCAAGGAAAAATCACAGTACATCCACCCGCAGGCAAAAAACGGCGAAAAGGAACGTTTGCGGATGATTTAAAGGTTACATTTCCAGTTAAGCAATAAGCTCTAATTTTTCTGAACGCCTCGCTGATTTAAGTGGGACACTTCCCCATTTTTGGATATGCTGATTCCAGGCATTAGGCATCTCGTCCCAGATTTTATCATCAAGTAATCTACCCCCTGCTTTCGGTGTTCTTCCCCCAACTTGTTTGAAAAAAAATGCTACCCCTGAATTTTGACATTGATCGCGGATATCCCTTGCCCAGTCAAGTTTCATCTGGCGATGTTTTTGCCCAGATTCTCCGCCGACAATAACCCAATCAATGCCAGTTAAATTAAGTTCTAGTGGTCCTAAAAGTGGCTCGCATGAAATGAAGCGCACTGAAACAGGCACTGTCCGAAGAGATTCAATCCGATCTGTGTGGTTTTGGTTCTCGACAGATACACCTAGCCAAATGTTGTCGGGAAAATCTAATTTAGACGCTAAATCACCTAGACGTTGATGTCGCTTTGTTAGAATCTGATATATATGCCAAGGCGTTGAATGAATAACGGAGAAAACTTGTCTGATAAAGTCGAGAGGCACATCATCATGAAAAAGATCACTCATTGAGTTGACGAAAACTCGACTGGGAGTGCGCCAACGTAAGGGTTCTTCCAATCTTTCTGGATGCAAAGTCAAGGTGAATCCATTGGGAAAGTTTTTGGGAAAACGCTGTGTAATAGCTTCGGCATAACAATGCAGACAACCACTGCTAATTTTGTCGCACCCGGTTGTTGGATTCCACGTTTTATCAGTCCACTCAATACCAGTGTGTGTACTAGACATATTTCAACTCCACAAGCTATATCTATGACAGACGCTACCTGCCGATAATTAGCAATTTACTTGTACTATACCATCGTTTGACAAGTACAATTGTCGCCGCACTCATTTTCTACATTACGCAATCGTCAATGAGTTGCACTTTATACAAAATATTACATCGTTTAACGAAAACAACAGGCGCTTACGAAGTCATAACCCTCGCTATGGTATCTAAGGAGCGATCGCTTCACCAGCAATCTCTAAGTACCACCTCACCTCAAATCTAGAGAAATAACGCTCTTTTGATACCATAATTCGGGGATCAGGTCATAGTAACCAGCTTGTTCAGGTGGGTAAATACCCGCTTCGATTTTCTTGATAATAGTCGGCCAAGCTTGCCTAAACGCAGGAGAGCGCTCGTTGGGGTGCAGAGTCCAACCCTTGGCATTGGTGAGAGTGGCGCGATAGTAGTTTGTTTGTTCTAGGGAGCGAGAAACCATAATTTCCCAAGAGTCGAGTTTTCCTTTGCCAGTAAAAATATTGCCCCAAGCTTTTAAACCATCGGGTAAATGATCGAGAAAGGTATTTTTATAAGAGCGCCAGAGAGGGGTCATCGGTAAAAGGCGATCGTAGCGACGACAATTAAGTAGATAGGCACGACTACCAAAAAATTTAAATTGATAGAATCCGTCGGGATTTTTCCTGCAAGGATGCTGAGAATAAATCGTACCATCGGGCCGGGGTGGACCGGACAAAGGACGCACAAACATCATTTCTGGATGGGTTTCCATTAACTCGATCCCTTCGCGGATCCAACTGTAATCCGGTTCTTGGTAGAGCATCATGTCACTGTCATAATGAACCATATAATCACTGCGACATTGCTCGATTTTGAAGATCGAGCCGAAAATCGGATAACCTTTGTAGTTATGGGTGGAACGGAGGGGACTGCCGAAATGCTTTTGATAGATACGCTGACGATAGCCCGGATCGTAGTTAAAATCCACTAGGCGATCGATTATGCCATCTTTAACTAATTTTTCACCACAGGCTCTTAATTCCTCCATTGTACCCAGTCCGGGGCGATTAACCTTTTCCCCGCTTAAAGGGGCCGTGTCAATAGCGAGTACCTTTTCCTCGAAGGGAAACTGACTCATTTTGACTAGATGGGGAATAGTGTTCATCATAAACCAGACATCGGTTCGCGCCGTAAAAAACCAGAGCGAACAACTTGGCAATCCCATTTTGTATAAACCTCACTTTTGTTTGGGTCTTAAATGGGATACATTATAGGGGAATCTTAGCGACAAGTTGACACAATTCCTTATTAACCTATGACTATAGCCCTCGATCGCTTACCCCAATCTTGGCAGGGTTTAACCCATCGTTTAACTTATAAGTATTTTCAGGTACGCATTGATACACCCAAAGACCCCTATAAAATTCTCTTTCGTCCCCAACCCTATCAGGTTTTATTTATTCTTAGCCATATGCGCTCGGGTTCGTCTTTATTGACTCATATCCTCAATTCTAATCCTGAAATTATCGGTTTTGGCGAAACTCATCTGGTTTATGAGAGTGAACAGGATTTTAAAACTTTAATGTTTCAACTCTACTGGCATTTGAAAGATTTAAACATGAATCATAAATATATTTTAGATAAAGTTCTTCACGATCAGAAGTTTTTAGATCATAGTTTTTTGCAATCTGATCTGGTTAAGACCATATTTTTACTACGAGAACCGAAGCGCACTTTAGCTAGTATTCTAGATATTAAACCCCATCAAAACGAGCAGCACGCCCTAGGCTATTATACTGGTCGTTTGGCCACCTTAGAAAGTTATGCTCAATTAATTAACAGCAAAGAAAAGAGTTTATTTATCACCCACGATCAGGTATTAAACCAAAGTCAATTGGTCTTTAATAGTTTACAGAGTCATCTCGATACTAAAACGGGATTTTCTGAAGAATATCGAGTTTTAAAAACCACTGGCCGCCGCGGTATAGGAGATTCTTCCGAGAATATCAAAGCGGGTAAAATTATTAAACAAGCCAGAAAATTAGATATAGAAATTTCTGACGCTGTTTTAACCCAAGCCCAAAAAGCCTACGATCGATGCTACGAAACCCTCAGCCATTATTGTCATTGTATCTAAGCTGAATTGGGTATTAGTAATAGCCTTGATTCTCTCCTCCGAGTCCAAAGAAAATCCCCCTAACTCAACTCTAAGTTGATCATTTAAAAGGTCTGATTAGCCTTCAATATTAGCAATTGTAAAGCCCATCTGACACTCGTAGAGATTGGGCTGTTGGCTTTCTCCTTTGCCCAAGGAGTGACCACAGCCTAGTTTACCCTCTCGCCACCGAGGTTGCCCCTGCTGGTTGGCTAAAAGACAGCCCTGACAGACAGAACCCGTATCGACAATGTGTTCGTCGGTTAAAATCACTAACATGACGTTCACCCCCATTGATCTCTGATTTGTCTCTATTGTAAGAGGTTTTTTCTGAGATGTAGTGGCGCGCTATACATTCCGCTACTTTTTGGCTTTTTTTCGCCTGGAATCTTCTTATGGAGAAGATTAGACCTTGAAAATGTATAGTCATTTCAGATAAGTCTGACACGATCTAGACCGGTGAAACCCCTAGTAACTCTGGCATTGATCTTCTCAATCTTAATGATTATTTTCCTAAACCGAGTTTTCTGGTTACTTTTTGCCAAAAGGTTGGGGTCGGTGGTTGATAGGGTTTGGGACTACCTGTAAATATAGGACGTTGACTAGGTTGGTAGAGATAACGATAGTGTAAGAAAATATCTCGATAGGGAAAATCGAGATTTTCACCGCTACAAAGTCGAGTGAACAGAGAGGAAGATAAACCAATGTAGTGCAGATACATCACCCGTTTGTCGTGGTCGTATAATAGCCCATCCCGTTGTTGGAAATGGGCGGAGGTGACGGCGTTGCCGGTGCGACGAGTGGCAGGCCATTCTTTCGCTAAGTTAGAGACGGATAGCTGCGATCTCATCACCATATAGTTCAGCACCGACTGATTGGGGGCTGAGGGATACAATACCTCTGCCTCGCCCTCCTGTAGCCTTGCCACTAGCCAATCCCTTTGTTCCGACAGCATAAAGCCGCGCTTGGAGGCGTAGAACCCAGCACAAAAGATATCCGCCTCAATCCGTTCTTGGGGAAACACTTCCAGCAGTTTCGGTGAATTGACATTGTAAATGTGGGTGGGGTCTTTGTACTGAAAGTCGTAAGTCACCACATCAGAAGTGTCTAGCTGTTCAAACACAGGGGTGACATCATCCAAAATCAGCGCATCTGCGTCAATGTAGATGAATTTTTCAAAGGGGGCGTTGGGGTCAAAGGCACAGTAACGGCGGTTCATACCCAACCGTCGTACTCCTTGGATGCCTTCGGTTTTCTGCCAGTGTTGCAGTGCTGTGGGGTGAGCTTGCCAGACTTGTAACGAAAAGTCCTCCCACGGCTTAAACAGATCTTTGTCATTCCAGAGGGTGACATTGGGACGGGTGGCGATTTCGGCGGCGGTTTTTTCCAACCGGTCGTCGTAGGCGATGACGCAGACGGGCATACCCGCACCCGCATTGACGGCGATGCTATTCAGCAAGGCCACCAGTTGGTCAAACACGACATCATTGCCGAGGGTGTAAATACCGTAGTTCATTGCAGCTCAGGAAGAAAAAAAATCAAAACCTATTATCTTTGCCGTTAGTTTAGCTTATTTTTGTCGATAAATTTCGGTAATTTGAGATTATGGCCATGACTTTAACTGCTGATCAGCCAATGCCCATTCAAAAGTGAAGTGCAACGCCTAAGATTGACAGAGTTGACACTCCCCGCTCTAAAGAGACGGGGATTCTTGGTTCACAGAGATTACTTGCGAAAGACAGAATTGCTTCTGAAAAAGTAGAGGTATTCTCTCCCCAAGCGTTTATTGGGTCGAGCCCAAAGGTTCCGGTATGC
>NZ_JADBTZ010000416.1:0-3184 GCF_020245885.1 Microcystis sp. M165S2
AAGCGGGAAATCTTTGTAAGAGTTGATAGAAAATACTGTCAGTTTTCACGCAATTAAACTCAAAAAGATGCCTCTAGTTTAGCAGAAGTTTTTTATTGTGTTCTTCCGTAAGCTCCTATTTTTGAGCAATTGGGTTGACGACTGTTACCCAACACCATCGGAACCAAGATTAAATAGGGTTCGCGGCAAAAAGTTTTTCTTGGGGGTAGGGTGTGGGGTGTGGGGTGTGGGGTGTGGGGTGTGGGGTTTTACCCATTTTCAGGGGGTCAATTACCTAATTTTCAGGGAAAAAGTACCTGAATTTTCCCCCTGATCACTCCCAGTCCGGTACTTTTTGATTGACAAAAAGTCTAAAAGTCTTACCCAACAAGGTTTTTATATTTATTCAGCAGACCCTAAATATCAAGGTCGCCGGAGGACATTCGGAGACTAAAAATGGACGGGTCGGAAAGCGTAAGACTTCTGTTAAAGAAGCAGCATCCCGGGTCGCGTCAACCCATCAAAAGTACGAGCAATTAAGCTTGTTCTAGTGGGAATCGCCGTCCGTTTTACGGCGGGGAGGATGTCAATTGTGTTAATCTCATCTTTAAATATCCACACCCCAAATCGTCTAAGGAGACAATGGCCGCTAATTCTCGGAATAAATCGCCCCTTTTTCTCGGCTGTTCCAGTAGGATCGCTATTTTTTGCCTCTTGATGTTATTATCGGCGGCAATAGGCTGGTTAATCGGGAAACAGTGGGTTAAGCACAGCAATCAACCCGAAACCGTTAAACCCGTTTTTGCCACGGAAGAAAATAATTTTAATTCTGCCACAGATCGGGCATGGCAACGGAAAGCTGAGATGAGAAAGCGCCGTCTAGAGTTGGGAATTGATAGTCAGTTTTTTAAAAATCTCGTCAATGAATTGTTTAGCCTCCGCTATGGGGATATCAAAGAGGAAAAACAGAAACAGGAACAAAGAGATATTCTAGCAGCAGAAATCCTCGATCGCTTAGACCGTCTCGATTCTGGCACTAGAGAAGCATTAGGTAGCTACGACGAGCAAAAGCGAGAAAAATGGCGAGAACAAGTGAATCAGTTACGATTAAGCAGTAGAGTCCTTAATTTACTCACTGATACTGCCTTTTTTCAGCTATTTCCCGAATTGACAGAAAGACCAAATTTTGATAGCGGCCTAGGTCAACTATGGAGTGGTTTGGCCTGGAATCAGTTACAATCTTTACAGTCTGGCCTATCCTACCAAGCGCTCGAAAGTTTAGACGCGGGGGGAGAGGAGATTATCGAGGCAATTCTCAGCCAGGGACAAGGAAAAGCCTATGCAATAAAATTGCGTTCCAGTGATCGGTTAGACTTAAATTTAGAGGCAGAAGGCGAAGTTTTACTATCTTTCTACTCTCCCAGTGGCAAGGTCACTCTTTTAGACAAGTCTAGCGATCGGCAATGGTCTGGTCAATTACCCGAAGAGGGATTTTATGAATTAGTTATTCTCCCCCAGTCTTCTAACCCCGTTAACTTTCGCTTGCAGTTAAAAGTAAGTCAATGACTTTAACCGTCAGGAGACAGTTATCAGTTATCAGTTCACTGTTTACTGATCACTGAAAAGCTCCCCACTTCCCCACTTCCCCACTTCCCCACACCCTACACCCCACTTCCCCAACCCCTAATCCGCTTTTTTACTTTTCCCCATGTCTCTAACTTTCCAAGCTGTTATTGCTAAATTAAACGAATTTTGGGCCGCTCGCGGTTGTTTAGTTGCTCAACCCTATGATACGGAAAAAGGTGCGGGAACCATGAGTCCCCACACTTTTTTAAGGGCAATTGGTCCGGAACCTTGGGCCGTTGCCTATGTGGAACCCTGTCGTCGTCCTACGGATGGCCGTTATGGCGAAAATCCCAATCGTTTTCAGCATTACTATCAATATCAAGTCCTAATTAAACCCTCTCCCGATAATATTCAGGATATCTATTTAGACTCCCTGCGGGTGTTAGGAATTAACCCAGAAGATCACGATATTCGCTTCGTGGAAGATAACTGGGAATCTCCCACCCTCGGTGCTTGGGGTGTGGGTTGGGAAGTGTGGTTAGATGGGATGGAAATCACCCAATTTACCTACTTTCAACAGTGTGGAGGTATCGATTGTCGTCCCGTGGCGATCGAGATTACCTATGGTTTAGAAAGATTAGCCATGTATCTGCAAGATGTAGAGGCAATTAATGAAATTCAATGGAATGAAAATATCCTCTACGGTGATATTTTTCTGCAAAATGAAATCGAACAATGTACCTACAATTTTGAGGCTTCCAATCCTGAGTTATTATTTAGTTTATTCAGTTTATATGAACAGGAAGCTAAACAATTAATCGATCGCTCTCTGGTGATTCCCAGTCTAGATTATGTTCTCAAATGTTCCCATACTTTTAATTTACTCGATGCTAGAGGTGTGATTGCTGTAGCTGAAAGAACCCGTTATATCGGCAGAATTCGCAATTTAGCTCGACAGGTTGCTCAATTGTATTTACAGCAACGGGAAGCTTTAGGTTTTCCCCTACAAAAAGTTTAGCAATCAGTGGCATCTCAATTTTGGCGATGCACCCCTACCAATTGTATTAGCCCTCTTTTAATAACTTCTTTTTATACTAAATCCTATTTAGGGCTTGCTGAATAAATCTAAAAACTTTGTTGGATAAGGCTTTTAGACTTTTTTTCCCTCAAAAAGTGCCTACCATTGGGGTGATCGGGGGTAAAATTCAGGTACTTTTTCCCTGAAAATTAGGTAACTGATACTAAATCCGTTGAGTATAGGCTACTTATGAAGACAGGCAAAAGGCACTCATGCAAAAGGCAAAAGGAGGAATAGATAATCAGTCTTTAATAACCAGATTGGCGTTGCTGATTTGAGATATGAATCTTCTTTTGTGGGATTTTTAAAACCTAGACCTAAACTAACTTTTGGATGGGTGCAAGATTGTCATTCATACCTTGATTCAGCAACGCCAAAATCCAATGTTCAACCTTATTTCCTAGAAAATTTTACTCGTTCAAGGCCGAATTTGAAGTCTTTTCTGAACGAAACCCCCTACTATCTGTGGTCAAGGTTCAGTTTTTAGCTTGGTTATCGCTTTTTCCATTGTAGCTTAAAGCCGTCCTAAAAGGACGGGGTTTTAACCCAAATTTTCGATAA
>NZ_JADBTZ010000417.1:0-2609 GCF_020245885.1 Microcystis sp. M165S2
CTCTAAGACTTTCTGGTATAGTTCACTTATCATTTTCGTTATTTAGGTCATATATAGTAAATATGACTGATCTTTTTTGGGAGTCTGTGTCTGTATTCCATGCTACATAAGCTTTTCAGCTTGCTTGTCCCCCTGTCAGGACCAATTTACAAGTTAATGTCGTAATCGATACGAACAAAACTAATCTTTAAAAGATATATCGAAAAATTATAACCCAATCATAGCTGGCTTTTAGGTTGTACCCTAACTAAATAGTTCTATATATAAAATGAATATCTATTTAGTTAAATTTCTTATTTAGAAAGACTTTTAGCCTTGAGATAATGTTAGGTCGAAGTCTCAAATAAGGAGTAGTATTTGTCAACAAGTCAGCTGCGATCAATCTAGAATCTTTAGGAGGAGCAAAAGATGAAAATATTCCACTGGAAGTTACCGACAGCTTGGTTGCAATTACGCTACCAAAAAACCAGGTTACTGGTGGCTCTATCGGGAGTTATTTTTGCGCTTGTAATTGTCTTTATGCAATTGGGGATTCGGGATGCTTTGTTTGATAGTGCTGTTCGGCTTCACGAAGCTCTACAAGGGGACTGTTTTTTAATTAGTCCTCGTACTACTTCACTGATTGGCATGGAAAGTTTTCCTCAACGGCGATTACTCCAAACCTTGGCTTTTGAAGAAGTAGATTTTGTCAGTCCGATTTATTTAGATTTTGCTCAGTGGAAAAACCCTGAAACTCGTAATTATTGGCGTAATATATTCGTGATTGGGTTCGATCTCAGAAATTTGGCATTTGATTTACCCGGTCTCGCAGAAAATATGGAGCTATTAAAACTTCCCGATCAAGTTTTATTTGATCAAGATTCTCGCTCTGAATTTGGTCCTATTGTTGCTGATTTTGAAAAAAAGGGCTCAGTTATTACCGAGGTTAGCAATAAGGATAACAACCGTAAAATAGAAGTCGATGGCTTATTTAAACTGGGAACTTCTTTTGGTTCAGATGGGAATTTAATCATGAGCCATTTGAATTTTTTAAGAATTTTTAGCAACCGTTCTTATGGATTAATAATATGGGCTTAATTCCTCTAAAGCCAGGAACTAATATCAATAAATTTATCGAAGATATTCAAGCATATTTACCTCATGATATTAAAGTTTTATCCAAGCAACAGTTGATTCAATTTGAGAAGAATTATTGGCAAAGCAGTACCGCAATTGGTTTCATTTTTAATTTAGGTGTTATCCTGGGAATTATTGTTGGAATTGTCGTTGTCTATCAAATTCTCTATACAAATGTTTCGGAACATCTTTCAGAATACGCCACCCTAAAAGCCATGGGCTATCGTCATAGCTATCTCTTATCAATGGTTTTACAACAGGCTTTTTTAATTGCTGTTCTCGGATATATTCCAGGTTTTTTGATCGCTAATATTCAATATGACTTTACTAAAAATGCCACCTTATTACCTGTCAATATGTCGCTTGATCGAGCGGTTTTTGTCTTTATCTTAACCTTAGTCATGGCCTTCGTTTCAGGAGCCACTGCTGTTAAAAAATTGCAAGATGCCGATCCGGCCGATATTTTTTAGAAGAAAGAAACAGATATCTATCCCTCATCTCAATGAACGAGGCTGTCTATGGACGTTATTGATATTCAAAACCTCAATCACTATTTCGGTCAAGGAACGCTGAAAAAACAAGTTCTTTTTCAGATCAACTTAAAAATCACAGCGGGAGAGATCGTTATTTTAACTGGCCCCTCTGGTTCCGGAAAAACAACCTTACTATCCTTAATCGGTGGCCTACGCTCTGTTCAAGAAGGAAGCTTACAGCATTTTGAAAAAGAATTACGGGGGGTTAGTGAAGAACAATTAGTCCAAACCCGCCGTCAAATTGGTGATATTTTTCAAGCCCATAATTTGTTACCCTTTCTAACCGCAAGACAGAATGTACAAATGTCGATCGAGCTTCAGGAAAATCTCGCTGGGCGGGAAACGGAAGAACGCGCCGCTTTGATATTAGAAGAAGTCGGCTTAGGACATCGGATCGACTATTATCCAGATAGCTTATCTGGGGGACAAAAACAAAGGGTAGCCATCGCGCGAGCTTTGGCTGGTAATCCTCCATTAGTTTTAGCCGATGAACCAACGGCCGCCCTCGATAGTAAAACGGGACGAGACGTGGTGAATTTGATGCAACGTTTAGCCAAAGAACAAAGCCGTACTATTGTACTCGTCACCCACGATAATCGGATTTTAGATATTGCCGATCGCATTGTTCACATGGAAGATGGACGCTGGCGCGGTTGCTAATACCCATCCAGACAAAACCCAGAAAAGGTGCTATGGCCAGTTTTGTCCGTTAGACCAGTGCCATTCTCATAGACTACTGGCATAGTTTTTCCTTTCTCAGCTTTTAAGTGCGGCTAAGACTGGGATACTCCATCATTGACACTCTCGCCGTCAAGCTACGCTGTGACGGGAGATTCTTGCTTCTACTCCTCTTAACTAGACACAATCGGAAGACTATGCCCCCGTCAGACCGAATCCACAAGCGTTTTAGTTTAACGTCTGCCGACTGCCCGGACGGCTCTGAATTTTATTTGTGGGCAG
>NZ_JADBTZ010000418.1:0-25852 GCF_020245885.1 Microcystis sp. M165S2
AAGTTAAAAAAGGCAACCATTTAGATAAGCACAGCGATGACGAAGGACTTGCGGTACATTACCAGATTCCCAACTTGCACCAGTAATTTTAAGACGATGAGCAATTTGTTTAATTTTTGATTCGAGGTCGCCAGAGCCAATGGAAATACCCTCTGCCTGCAAATAACCATAATTGACAATTCGATGTTTATGCTTGTTCAAATAAGCAATAAAATTCTCCACTGGCGGCTCTGACCATCCTTCAAAGCAAGAGATAGCAACATCCACTTCCCCCTTCCTCAAGAAAACATTTTACCTCCTCAATTCGCTGGAATGACCCCCCAACTTTATAGAGGTTTTCGATTAAATGATACCAGTCCAATATTTCAATTCTTTCCTGTTTCTCTCCTATCTCACGAAATAAATTCCAGATACCATCATGTCCATCTCCTAAACAAATTAAAGGCTTGGCCAAAACTTGAGAATTAACCAAATCTAATAAAGCTGAGTAACGCGCCACCCCAAAAATAACGCGCCACCTACCAATGCTAAAATGGTGGGTTACGACGGATTGTTAGCTCCGCTTTACTAGATTGTCGCCGTCTAACCCACCCTACCGCTACCGCGAGACCTTTTCCCGAAAGCGTCAATCATCAATAACCGATGGAACCGACCGAAGAACAATTTTTAGTTTTTAACGCCCTCGAAACCCTAGCGATTGTCTTATATCAGCAATTCTCATTTTAAGGTTTCATGACATTAAAACCCTTGCACATAGAGGGGTTAAAATTCTTTAACGAATCTCTAGATCGCTGAAACAACGCACAATCGTTTCAAAATGAGAATTGCTGGTCTTATATAGTTTCTATAATCCTAGTAGTGGGCTGTGGTATATCGAAACCCTAAGTCCTACTTTACCCACATCGGTGATTCTTCCTGACGGAGAAATTGTTCCTTTTGAATTCGTGCAAGACTATGACTAACGCCGAACAACTTCGACAACAAAAAGCTAGACGTTTACAACAACTCTCTAGACTCGCTCGCGAACGATACCTAGAATCCGGTGGCGACCCCTCCCGTTCCGCCAACGAACAACAGTTAACCAAAGCGGAACAAGAGGAATTTCAAAACCTACTTTCCCAAGTCTTTGATCCAGAATACATCCAGCGATACCAAGAAAAATAAACGAAAGAATCAACAGAATTTAATCCATTAACAACCCTCAATAAACCTCATCGTGAGTCCCAATATTGAGCAAAACAATCTCATCTTGAGTCGTCTGCTCGTTTTTTTGAATCGTAAAAATAATCCGACAATCATATCCACAAGAACAAGCCTTTAGTCCATCATGCTCACCCTTTAGGCGATGGGTCATCAAATTGGGCGCAAAGACATCCTCCCTCATTTGCAGTAACGTTTTTTCAACTTGTCGCTGTAATGCCGCGTTACGCTGGACAAATTTTTTAAAAGATCGCTTAAACCTAGTCGTTAAAATTAACTCTCTCACGAATCCTCGTCGCTTTCTAGGTAACAACGTAATTCTGAGATAACTTCTTCTGCTGACATTGCTTTTAAATTCCCTGTTCGGTACTCTGCCAACGCCTCACGACATTCCTCCATAATTTCTCGTCTTCTGACTTCCACTAACCGCTTTTTGACAATATCAGCCAATAATTCTTGCTGTTCTCTAGGTAATTGACTGACTACCTCTAACGCATTTTCAAACGTAATCATCTTGACTCCTGATGGCAATTTGATCTCTCACTTCAGTATAAGTCCAAATTTAAGAATCCGAAAGCACAGTCGAATTTGGGAGAAACAATCACTTTTTTCTGACTGATCAGGTGTTTCAAGTCCCCTCTCTAAAGGGACGATCGCGGTTTAGATTCTGGGGAAGAGGCGATCATTAGTATTGCTTAGATGTTAAGTTGGTAATCAGACTATAATCAACAAATGAATAGAAAACAGCGAAAAACCTATGATTCTATTTTTGTTGATCCCATCCGCCGTAACATCTTTTGGGATGATATAGCGGTATTCGCTTGAGTGAGATACAGACAAAGTCTTGCCTAGACTGACTCATAGCCTGTTGCACTATACCTCATTCGACTGCATACCGCTATAAGGTGATGGCTCAAGAGTGGGATTTGATCTTAATGAAATTTCCCTTAATATTCATTCCCCGCACCCCCAAAAGGAACTAAAAAGATACCCAATTAAAGCTATTCGTAAATTTTTAATTAAAGCAGGAGTAAACTAATGCAATACAAAGGCTATGAAGCTGTGATTGAATATGATGCCAGCGATCGCTTATTTTTTGGTCGTGTCATTAATATAGAAGATATTATTGTTTTTGATGGTCTTTCCGTTGATGAGCTAGAACAGGCTTTTCAAACCGTCATTGAACAATATTTAACGGATTGTCAAACCCTTAATAAAATCCCTACACCACCAACTTATTCCTTTGATGAGGCGACTACGACGGTAATAAATTAACTAATAGGTCTTTTTAAGTTTCGTAGGTTGACTTATGATATAATTGCTTCTATCAATCTCATTGCTTAAACATGAATTCTGTAGAGAGATATATAAAATCTCCTACCCCATTTATGGTTCATAACTGGGAAAAATTGCTACCTGATTGGCAAGTTCCTCCGCAAACTATCGTAATTGTCTTGATTAATTCTCAATTTCCTTTAGACGAAGAAGGAGAATTAATTGAACAGGAAAAAGATCGCCTACTTAAGCAATTTATGCAATGGGGTCAATCTTTCCATCTTATGAGTCAAAAACAAGGCTTCTTAACAGAAATCATTTGTCCTAAAGAAGGAATACCTCAATACTCAAAAAAAGGCGATGCTCATTTTGATTTGGTTGCCACGGTTCATCATTCATTGGGATTTAATTTTTCGACAGTTAGAGGCTGTAAAACTCTGCTGCATCCAAGATGGCATACTGCTGTCTATCCCGGACTTTTCTTGTCTGGGACGACAGCAGTAGCAGTTGAGTCAATTTTGACAGCAATTATGATTGGTGAAGCCGATATTTGACGAAATTGTCCCAAAAATTTGGCTAGTGACTAATAGCCATTTTTAAGCTTGCACTATCTTAGTTCGATGGGAACGACCGCGCCACCAAGCGAGTAGGGTACTAGCGATAAAAATACTCGAATAGGCCCCGGCTACGAAACCGATAATTAAAGCTAGGGCAAAATATTTTAAGGTGGTGCCACCAAAGAGAAAAATCGCCACCAGAGGCAATAAAGTCGTCAGGGTGGTATTAATCGAACGAGCTAGGGTTTGACTCACCGCATTATCGACAATTTCATCCACGGATAGTTCAGGAGTTTGGGCGAAATTTTCCCGCACGCGATCATAAATTACCACTGTGTCGTTAACAGAAAAGCCCACAATTGTCAAGAGGGAAACCAAAAATAAACTATCCACTTCTACCCCCGCAATTAAGCCTAAAACCGCAAATACGCCCACGGTAATTAGAACGTCATGAAAGAGGGCGACAATGGCAAAAAAAGCGTAATCCCGTTGAAAACGAAAGCTTAGATAGACGGCAATGCCAAAGAAGGAAACTAATAGGGCCAAAAATCCCGACCTAAATAATTCTTGACCGATGGTGGGACCGACGGTATCGATTTGACTGGTTTCGGGGTCAAAGGTGCCGATTTTCTGATTTAAAGTGTCGAGTAATTTTGTTCTCTGTTCTTCTACGAGGGTTTTCGTCCGCACCGATAAAGTATATTTATCCAAAACCTGCACACTACTGTTACTCAATCCCTCCTCGTCTAAAATCACTTGCACTTCGGCAGTAGTTAAGGGTTTCTCACAGTTATTCTTTTTGGCACAGGCTAATTCTATCTGAATTCTCGTGCCACCAACAAAATCTAAACTCGGTCGCAAAGGCGCTTGAATAGTGAACCAAGAAATCACCATGGCCAAAATACTACCAATCGTCAGCAAGGCCGAGACTGTCCACCAAAAATTACGCTGTTTTGTAACGTTAAATGCCATATTGAGTAAGAGGTGAGTGGGGGTTGGGTGTTGGGGGTTGGGGGTTGGGGGTTGGGGGTTGGGGGTTGGGGTATTAGTTGAATTTCCCCATTTCCTCATTTCGCCATTTCCCCATTTCCCCATTTCCCCATTTCCCTAATAACTACTGGTTTGCTGGTAAATTAGGGCAGAAAAGTTGGGGTTTTTGACGGACGCTGGGGACGTTTAACACGGTGATTAACAGGAGCGTGCGACTACAGGTTAAAGCGGTAAACATACTCACAGCTACCCCAATGGCTAAAGTTAAGGCAAAACCTTTGACTAATCCCGAACCCAACCAAAATAAGGCACCACAGGCGATTAAAGTAGTGACATTACTATCAAGAATACTGGAAAAAGCCCGGTAAAATCCCGACTCTACCGCCCGAAATAAAGATTTTCCGGCCCTTAATTCTTCCCGGGTGCGCTCAAAAATCAGTACATTTGCATCAACAGCCATGCCGATACTGAGGATAAATCCAGCAATACCGGGTAAGGTCATCGTGACTCCCACTAAGGCAAAAGCCCCCAGAGAGAGTATAGTATAGATAATCAGGGAAATATCAGCGATGACACCGGGTAAACGGTAATAAACCGCCATGAAGATTAAAACTAACAGTAAACCCACTAAACCAGCGTAGATACTGCGACGGATGCTATCTTGGCCTAAAGTTGCCCCAACGGTGCGAATTTCTTCGACTTTGACAGGAAAAGGGAGGGAGCCACCGCGCAATTGAATCGCTAGATCGTTGGCAGTTTCGGCGGTAAAATTACCAGTAATCACGGCCCTGCCTCCAGTAATACCAGTTTGGGCAAACTGCACATCAACCACAGGGGCGCTAATTAATTCATTATCGAGGAAAATCCCAATACTGCGACCAGTACCCGCGATCGCTTTAGTCAGTTCGGCAAATTTATTGCCCCCTTCCGAGTCGAAGGTAATGGCCACTTCCCAGTTAGTCCCTTGGGTGGAACTAATAGTGGCATTTTGCAGATTTTTTCCAGTTAAGTCCACCGATTCAAATAGATTTAAAATTGCCTGTTTAGATTTTTGCAGAGATTGTTCTAGTTCGGCAATTTTAGCGGCATTTTCGGGTTTATTCTCGGCTTTGAGGGCAGCTAATTCCGCTTTTTTTTGTTGAAAAATTGAGTATTCAGCCCGAAATTCTCCTTCTGTACCTTGTTTTTGCTGACGAAATTCTAATTGGGCCTGAACATTTAGGTTTCTCTCAGCTTCTTTGGGATTTGTGACCCCAGGTAGTTGCACGATTACCTGATTTTTACTGTCCACAGTCTGCACTAATGATTCAGAAACACCGAGGGCATTAACGCGGTTTTCAATCACATTTTGTACCGCTTTTAAATCATTAGGTTGAATGGTTTTGACGGTTTCAGTGGGTTTAACCTGAATGGTTAATTGACTACCACCGCGCAGGTCTAAACCTAATTGTAGGGGTAACTTAATCAGGATGACGATCGAGGCAACAACTAGGCCGATGATCAGTAACAATAACCAATTTTGTCTCTGCATAACTTCGGTATCAAAAGGAGAATTTGTTAAATGCGATCGCTGACCATTTTCTGGACAGCTTCGACAATTTGATTAGGTTGAATAATCGTCAATCTTTCTAGATTACCGTTATAAGGTGTCGGTATATCTTGGGAAGATAATCTTAACACAGGGGCATCTAATTCATCGAATAACTGCTCATTAATTAAAGCAATTAACTCGGAAGCAATTCCTGCCGTTTTCATACATTCTTCCACGATAATCACCTTGTGAGTCTTGCGAATCGAAGCGGCGATTGTCTCCATATCAAAGGGTTTTAGGGAAATTAAATCGATAATTTCTGGATCATAGCCATCTTTTTCTAACTGTTTTAATGCCTGTAAACAGTGATGACGCATCCGCGAATAGGTGAGAATGGTGATATCTTCTCCCGGGCGAACGATTTCCGCTTTATCTAGGGGTAAAAGATACTCGGTATCAGGTAAATTTTCCTTGAGATTATAGAGAAGAACGTGTTCAAAGAAAAGCACGGGGTTATTATCTCTAATCGCCGATTTTAATAAACCTTTAGCGTTGTAGGGAGTGGAACAAGCGACAATTTTTAGACCGGGTACTGCGTGAAAATAGGCCTCTAAACGTTGGGAATGTTCCGCACCTAATTGTCTCCCCACACCCCCCGGACCGCGGATAACCATGGGGATTTTAAAATTACCGCCAGAAGTATAACGTAACATCCCGGCATTGTTGGCAATTTGGTTAAAGGCAAGGAGAAGAAAACCCATATTCATGCCTTCAATAATCGGACGCAATCCCGTCATGGCTGCCCCCACTGCCATGCCCGTAAAACTATTTTCAGCGATGGGAGTATCTAAAACCCTTAAATCGCCATATTTTTTGTAGAGATCTTTGGTAACTTTGTAGGAACCGCCGTAATGACCCACATCTTCACCTAAAACAAATACTGTCTGGTCGCGGCCCATTTCCTCATCGATCGCCTGTCGCAAAGCATTAAATAATAGGGTTTCTGCCATATCAAGTCCCCGCTTACAATTCGGTCATCTTATCACTAAACTTATTATCTTACCCCTTTTCTGGCCCGAAGGAAGTGGGGAAGTGGGGAGAGGGAATTATGAATTATGAATTATGAAGTGGGTAGATAGGGAGTAGGTAGGTGGAGGACGTAGGTTGGGTTGAAGCATGAAACCTAACGCCCGCATGGGTTACGCTACTGCTCCTACAAATAATTGTGCCTCCCTACTTCATAGATAAAAGTCTATTCTAGTTACCGACAATCGGCCGGCAAAGAACTAAGATCAAGATCAAGCAATCCCCTACCGTTAAAGCTGATGAAATTACCCCGTCTTGCCGCTTTAATCATTGGTCTGAGCTTTATTTTCGGATTAATGTTGTGGTTAGTCAACTCTATCTATCGTCTTTACATCCAGATCGCCTTTACCGCTCCTATCTTAGCTAATATTCTGCTTTTGCTCATTATCGGACTGCTGGGCTTGCTGATCTACATTCTTTTATACTACTTTTACCTGCTGCCCCAGCGCCAAAAAAGTCGCCGCGGGTTGCATTCTTCCTCCCGTCCACCCCTAAAATTACCGGTAGAAAAAACCGAGGCCGCCGGGGAAACCTTAAAAGCTATCCGGCAACAAGTGGAGCAAATTCAAGATAAAGTAACCCAACAGGTTTTTGTTAAGCGTTCCCAAGAAATTGAGCGAAGTTTAGCCAGAAAAGAAGTTAAAATCATCGTTTTCGGCACAGGATCGGCGGGAAAAACCTCTCTAATTAACGCTCTCATCGGTCAAATGGTGGGCAATGTGGAGGCAACCATGGGAACCACGGAAAAAGGGGAAACCTATAGTTTAAAAATGAAAGGTGTGAATCGGGAAATTCAAATTACCGATACCCCCGGCATTCTCGAAATTGGTGCAGCCGGAGGTGAAAGGGAACAGTTAGCGCGACAATTAGCCACGGAAGCAGATTTACTTTTATTTGTCATTGATAACGATATTCGACAATCGGAATACGCCCCTTTATTGCGTTTAATTGATATGGGGAAACGTTCTCTCTTAGTCTTTAATAAAATCGATCTCTATAGCGATGAAGATCGAGACATTATTTTAAAACAATTACGAGAACGTCTTAAAGGAGTGGTCCTTTCCGCCGATATTATTGCCGTCGCTGCTAATCCCCAACCTGTGCAGTTAACCGGGGGACAAATGATCACACCAGAACCAGATATTTTAGCTTTAATTAAACGTTTGGCTTCAGTTTTACGGGCCGAAGGGGAGGATTTAGTGGCGGATAATATCCTCTTACAATCCCAAAGATTAGGAGAAGAAGCTAGGAAAATTATTGATCGCCAACGTCGTCGCCAAGCTGATAAAATTATCGATCGCTATCAGTGGATCGGTGCGGGAGTGATTGCAGTGACTCCCTTACCAGTGTTCGATCTGTTAGCAACGGCGGCGGTTAATGCTCAAATGGTCAGGGAAATTGGTCAAGTTTATGGCTGTGAAATTAACAGCGATCGAGGCAAGGAATTGGCCTTATCTTTGGGCAAAACTCTAGTTAGTTTGGGAGTAGTGAAAGGAGCAGTAGAATTATTAGCCAGAATCCTACAATTAAATTTTACTACCTATATAGTCGGTAAGGCAATTCAAGGGGTCAGTGCCGCCTATTTAACCCGCATTGCCGGCAAAAGTTTTATTGAATATTTCCGTCACGATCAAGACTGGGGTGACGGTGGTATGACGGAAGTGGTACAAAGACAATTTCAACTTAGTCGCAAGGAAGAATTTATTAAGTCTTTTGTGTCTGATGCGATCGGTAAAGTGGTACAACCTTTTCAGGATGATTGGCAGCAAGAAGAAGTTTTAGAAGCTAGTCGCGAGGATGATTGGTAAAGATCGAACCCGGGAGCAATAGGCAAAATTGTATAGTAATTGTTACAATCGTTTTGGGGTTCCACAAGGGCAAAAAAAGATGCGACAGCAAGTTATCGACTGGTTAAAAGAAAACGTCAACGAACACCGTCTGCGACATATTCTCGGTGTAGAGACCATGTGTATTGATTTAGCTAGTCATCACGGTCTCGATCCCGTCCAAGCAGGGCAAGCGGGATTACTACACGATCTGGCCAAATTTTTCAAGCCCAAAAAACTGCTAAAAATGGCGGAATCGGCGGGAATAGACGTGGATAATATCTGTTTATCCCATCCTCACTTACTCCACGCCGATGTGAGTGCGATTGTCGCCCAAAAAGAATTTAACGTTACCGATGAGGAAATTCTCGCAGCAATTCGCAATCATACCCTCGGTCAACCCAATATGAGCGATCTTAGCTGTATAGTCTTTATTGCCGATGCCTTGGAACCCAATCGCGGCGATACACCCGAATTAAACGCCCTACGACAACTCAGCTATCAAAATCTCCATAAAAGCGTTCAACAAACCTGCGATTATTCCCTAAAATATCTTTTAAGTAGCCATTGTCCCATTCATCCCCGCACCGTGCTAACCCGCAACTGGGCGTTACAAATTGTTAAAGAACAACCAACAGAAACTAAAACCATTGATTAACATAATCTCAAGACTCGCTTACAACCACCTCAGTCAAAGGATAACCACAACCTGAATGACCAATCCCACTGGAATTATTACCCCCATCGCCGAAAATCTCAAGACCGAAAAGTTTCTGGAGACAATTGTTACCGCTGCCGAGGACAAGAAAGCGGGGGACATCGCCATCCTGAAAGTCGCCGATATCTGTTATTTAACCGATTATTTTCTGATTATTACCGGCTATTCTACCACCCAAGTGCGAGCGATCGAGTATGCGATCGAAGCCGCTATGGAACTAGAATGGCAACAATCCCCCCGACAAGTGGAAGGAAAAAGCGAAGGTAGCTGGATACTGATGGATTATGGCGATATCATTGTCCATATCTTTTTACCAAAAGAGCGAGAATTTTATAATTTAGAAGCTTTTTGGGGTCATGCTCAACGTATTCCTCTACCTAGCAACCATTTAGAGGAGTAGAATCCATGAAATCCTCCCTTGATTTCTGTCCCGTCCCAGAAGAACAGCAACCGGTTAACGAGTACGAACAATTAAAAGAATCTTGGTTTTTTCGTTGGGCTACCATAGATGTAGCCTCTTATACAAAAAAAATTCTCTGGTTATGGTTATGGACATGGTTAATTGTCGGACCGATTGCCGCCGCTAGTTTTCCCCTCAAAAAAGCCCCTTTTCTCTTCTTCTGTGCGGGGATTTTTGGCTCGACAATTTTGGTAGGATTGGTGTTATTGCGCTTGTATTTAGGCTGGATCTACGTCTATGACCGCTTACAATCGGAGAAAGTATTTTATGAAGAGTCGGGCTGGTATGATGGCCAAATCTGGACAAAAACCGCCGCTATTTTAACCCGCGATCGTTTAATCGTCTCCTATCAAATCCAGCCCATTCTCCGGCGTTTACAAAAAACCGCTCTGATTCTAGGGGCAATTGTCGCTACCAGTGGTCTTTTTTGGCTATTTTTCACTCACTAACCGCAACCAATCACCAATCTGAATGAATAGGGTAAAACGTTCACCAACCCACCGCTTAGAAATTCATCTCCTCCGGGAAGGTATTATTGAATCGGTCCATCATGTCGAGGCCGCTATTTGCGATGACCGCGGCCGGGTGTTATCCACCGCCGGCAGCGCCGAAACTAGCGCCTTTATTCGTTCGGCCCTGAAACCTTTTCAAGCGCTGGCTGTCACCAGTACCGGCACCCTCGAACGCTACGATCTCAACGATAAGGATCTAGCCATTATCTGTAGTTCTCACCAAGGCACAGTGGAACAGGCCCGTCAAGTCTTTAATATTCTCTGGCGCGCCGATATCGATACCAATGCCCTGCAATGTCCCCTCCCAGAAGGTAAACGCAGTCGTTTGCAGTACAATTGTTCTGGTAAACACGCCGGGATGTTAGCGGTGTGTCAACAGCGCGGCTGGCCATTAAATACCTATCTCCGGCGTTCTAGTCCGATACAGAAGCTAATTTTAAGCAAAATTGCCGAATTATTGGGAATGCCGGGAGATGAATTAATCAGCGCCCACGATGACTGCGGCGCGCCCACCTATTCAATGCAGTTGGGGCAAATGGCCCATCTCTACGCCCAGTTAGCCTCTGGCAACCGTTTAGACTTAGAAAGAATCGTCCGCGCCATGACCTATCATCCCCGCATGGTAGCAGGAGAAGGGGCTTTTGATACGGAATTAATGCAGGTTAGCCAAGGGGAAATCGTCAGTAAAGCCGGGGCCGAAGGTATTCAATGTATCGGGCGCGTCGGTGAAGGTTTAGGATTAGCAATTAAAGCTTTAGATGGTTCCAAACGGGCTAAATATGCCGCCGCTTTGCAAATTCTCAAACAGTTAGGCTGGATTACTCCCAATGTGGCCGAATCTCTCTCGGAAAAATTCCTCAAAATCGGCAGTTATACCCGCTTGGAAGTGGTGGGGGAAATGGCTTTATTGTAAATAGTCGGTTAACAAAGCGTAACACATCAAAAATAAAAGTTTTTGGTGTGTTAGGGCAGTATTTATATCTTGATTTTTTTCCTCAAAAACTGAACTTCGGAGTACAATACATACCTAGGACTAAATTAATTCAAGAAACTTTCGAGCAAATTGCACTGCTTTCTGAAGAACAACAAGATACCCTGGCAACCTATCTAAAAAAACACCTAGCTGAATTTTTAGAAGAAGCGCAAAAAGAACGACGAATTGCAGAAGGGACTTATACGATAAGCGATTTTAACCAAAAAACTCAACAAGCTATTCAGAATATTGAAGAACAAAAAACCTTAACTGTTGTCAAAGATCAAGTTGAACTGTATCAGCAGCTAGGAATTTATCGCTAACCTTATTATCTGATGTCATTAATCTCTAGAGTCAGCGATTCCCTCTGTAGTCATGTTTTTGCTGGTTTTCTGCGCCGAAACCAACTATAATGCTCGAAAGGTGAAAAGGGACTAAAAGCGCTGATTGAGTTAATCCGCGATGGTAAGGTGAGTCTGCGCTATCTAGTCTCGTCGGGGGCTTTGGCTACTGGGGTTGAGATAAACTAGATTTAATAACTGAAAATCCGGGGTAATCACTCATGTTACAATCCCTAAAAATTGAAGGCTTTCGCGGGTTTCAGAATTTTGAGATGGCCAATCTTGGTCGAATTAATCTCTTAGTAGGTAAAAATAATAGCGGTAAAACTTCTATTTTAGAAGCGATTCAGTTTTTGTATGCTCAGAATAATATAGATATATTTCTTGAAACTATTAGCTATAGAGGTGAGTTTGGTTGGTCAGAAAGTAATCTACCTAGTCGCACTAAAGTTTTTGAAATTTGTAATTTATTTCATGGGCATGAAATCATCCCAAGTAAAAAAATTATCATCAGTGGATATGGCAAATCCTATCTAGCAAGTGTTACCATTTCTGTTGAAAGCATTCCTATACAACTATCTTTATTTTCAGACAAAAATGATGATCTAAATCAAAATAATGATCACAATTTCGACAATGAGGAATGGGGTAAACTTCTTTTAAGTATTGGATGGATTGGCTCACAAAAACCTATTGAAATGGAACTTCTTGCCAACGGTACTCTTGCCAGAGATTCCATAAGAAGAATAGCTAGTTTAAGCAGAATTTCCCATAAAATAGGTATTGATAATAAAATTGAATTGAAGTTCTTAACACCATTTTCTCTAACAAGTTCTGATATGGCAGCACTTTTTGATAACATTGTTCTCTCTCCTGTAGAAGATTTAATTATTGAATCTTTGAAAATTATTGAGCCAAAAATTGAAAGGATAGCCAGTGTTGGTTCTGGCAAGTATTTAACTTCAAATAACCTAGGTGTTAGAGGTGGGTTTTTAATCAAAATTAAAAATCATGATCAACCTATCCCTATTGGCAGTTTAGGCGATGGAATTTGGCGAATGTTAGGATTAGTTTTAGCGATGGTTAATCTTGAAAATGGAATTTTATTAGTTGATGAAATCGATAGCAGTTTGCATTTTACTGTCATGACTGATATGTGGAAAGTAGTCTGGGAAATTGCCAAAAAACTCAATATTCAGGTATTTGCCACCACTCACAGCCGCGATTGTTGGCAAAGTTTAGCAGAATTAATTACCGAAGAAAAAATTACCGATAACGAGATTACTATTCAAAGGATAGATAGGGAAAAAAGCCAATCTGTAATCTTTGATCCAGAAGAAATTGTTATTGCCGCTAAAAGTAATCTTGAGGTGCGGTAACAATGCCTAAAATAGAGACAAAAAAGTTATTAGTGGAAGGTGCAGAGGAATTGAGAGTTATTCCCCAATTAATGGCAGCAAATGGAGTTACTTGGAATAGAGGGGAAGAACCATTAAATATCATAAATTGTGATGGTGTTGAAAATTT
Source organism: Microcystis sp. M165S2 (assembly GCF_020245885.1). NCBI lineage: Bacteria > Bacillati > Cyanobacteriota > Cyanophyceae > Chroococcales > Microcystaceae > Microcystis > Microcystis sp. M165S2. The sequence goes on from NZ_JADBTZ010000418.1 coordinate 12,997, forward strand.
ACTAAAACCTAAATACATCTCTACACAACTAAAAACTCCTAACGGACTAACTCATTTAGGAATTGTCATAGATGCAGACGAAGAACCTGATAATCGTTGGAAAAGTTTGTATAATGCCTGTTTACCAAATATACCTAGCTTACCTCAAAATTTACCAGCAGAGGGATTAATTATAACTCTAGAATCGGGGATAAAATTCGGTGTGTGGATGATGCCAGATAATCAATCTAGAGGGATGTTAGAGACTTTTTTAGCCTATTTAGTTCCCGATAATAATCTTTGGCAATATACACAAAACAAGGTGATAGAGGCAAAACAACAAGGGGCAACCTATAGAGATTATCATCTAGATAAGGCTAATATTCATACCTATTTAGCTTGGCAAGATCCGCCGGGGAAACAACTTCACGATGCAGTAAAACAAAGAATACTTAATCGCTCCCATCCCCAATCGGCAAATTTTTTGAGATGGTTACAGGAGTTATATGAGATTTGAGAGAACTATGGCTCCAGATGGGATTGACAGCCCCATAATATTTCTCCGTGCTTTGTTAAATAAAGCCTCTTTCAAAAAGACTTAAATTAATCGTGCCGCGGGGGTTTATTGGTCGCAGAACCCGCCGGAACCACCTTGGAGGTGGGGGGGATACCCTTGAGGGAAATGAGCGTATTCATCACCGTTTTTGCCACAGGAGCGGCAACAGTGGAGCCAAAAGTATTCGCACCCTTGGGTTCATCCACCACCACCAAAACCACATAACGGGGCGATTCGATCGGTAAAATCGCCACAAAACTGGTAATTTTGGCGTTAGGTAGATAACCCCCCGTCGGACTAGCTTTTTGTGCGGTTCCCGTTTTGCCTCCGATGCGATAACCGGGGATTTGGGCTGCTACCCCCGTCCCCTTGCTGACGACGGTTTCCATCATTTCCACCACTTGCCGGGCCACGGTGGGAGAAAAGACTTTTTTGCTGGGATAATCGGGCTGCCAATGCAAACGGCCGCGGTCGTCGGCTAATCCTTTGATCACATGGGGAGTTACTAAGGTGCCACCATTGGCCAGCGCACCGTGCAACTGTACTAATTTTAAAGGCGTTAGGGATAAACCTTGACCAAAGGAAGCGGTGGCCGATTCAATGGCATTATCCAGAAATTCTTGTTCGGGTTTGAGATATCCTGCCACTTCTCCGGGTAAATCTACACCAACCCTTTGATTTATTTCCAATCCTAATAAACTTTTATAGAAATCAACTCGCCCCATTTTTTGGGCAATTTGCACCATGGCCACGTTACTAGAGGTTTGCAGAACTCTGGCCATATCTAGCGCCCCATAACCCTGTTTAGAGGCATTTTTAATCGTCCAGGGACCGACAGTAATTGCCCCCGGATCATTGACTACCGTACTAGCTTTAATTGCCCCCGCTTCCATGGCCATGGCGACAATAATTGGTTTAAAAGTTGACCCCGGTTCGTACTGATCGGCTACGGTCCAATTTTTAAATAGAGCCACATGGGCTTTATAATATTCATTGGGGTTAAAAGTTGGCTCACAAACTAGGGCTAAAAGAGAACCATCAAGGGAGTCCATAACGAGGACGGCTCCCCGTTTAGCATTAAATTTCTTTAGCTGTTCTCGTAGGGCCGTCCTGGCGGCTCTTTGTAGTTTTAAATCGAGGGTTACTTCTAACTGTAATTCATCAAATTGAAAGATACCATCGGGAACAAAAGCGGGTAAAATTCGCCCGTCTCCCATGCGTCTTGTATTGACAGAAAAAGGATCTCTTTCTAATAACTGACTGGAACCTCTCTCTAATCCTGCTTGACCACGATGTTCTTTATCTACATAGCCAATCACGTCGGCTGCCACATCGTCTTGGGGATAATAACGAGCGTACTTTTCCTCTAATTCTACACCGTCAAGAGATAATTGTTTTAATCCCCTAGCCACGGATTCGGTTAATTGATTGGCTAAACGAATTCCTGTTTCTTTTTCTTTAAATTTTTGAATCAGTTGATTAGTGGGAATATTTAATAAAGGAGCTAATTTATCAGCCACTTCTGCCGGCGGAATAGCAAACAGTTTTGGGTGTACATAAAGAGTATAAATCAAGCGATCGGTCGCCAAAACATTACCATTACTATCGACGATCGCCCGTCGGGGAATATAGGGTCTAATACTGGTAGTTTGCTGTTGTCTGGCTCTTTTTTGCAATTCCTGTCCTTGGACTATTTGTAATTGGTACAATCGCCAAGCTAAACCCACAATACCCATGACTAAAATCAACCACACCGCCACCAATCGCCCGTTACTCAAAGGCAATTTTTTAAACTGTTGTTGCCGTTTTTTGGCGTTTAAATAGGACTTTCTGTCCCGGATACTGCCAGAGGGCAATCGAGTTTTTTTACCTCTAAATCTGGGTCTTTTTGTGTCAGTCATGAGCAGTATCTTTCAGTTATCAGTGAGCAGTAAGCAGTGAACAGTAATCAGTAATCAGTAATCAGTAAACAGTAATCAGTAATCAGTAATCAGTAATCAGTAAAAAGACAGTAGGAAACTTCTATTTAATACTGCACACTTAAAAACTCACATCTGATAACTGTTAACTTACCCACTGATAACTGATAACTGTTAACTGATAACTGTTAATAGGCACTTCTCGGTCGAGAATTGACGGTAGATTGGGGTTGAGAAGCGGGGGACGGTTTCAGGTTCGGGGCAGATTTACGCTGTAAAAAGATAGTTTGGAAGGGTTGGGGATGAGTTAATCCAGTTTCGGGTTTTTCTGCTTGTTGAGCTAGTTGATGTTTAAGGGTTTCATTGGTGGACAAAAGATGGCGCTCGTGACGTTGCAGTGTTTCCAGTTTACCAAATTCTTTGTCCCAAACCTTGGGAATATATACCGTCCAAGCATATATTCCCAGAGTCGAACCCAACAGACAAAAAGTAATCACGGCCACTATTCTTTCTAGGAGGCAAAGGGAACGTAATTGACGCGAGGCTAATTGTTTTTGTGTCGGGGCCACGGGAACTCTCGCCACCGATTTAGTCGTCGGTTTGACGGTGGCAGTCGGGGAGGATTGAGTAACTGGTTTAGTAGTGGGGTTGGGGGAAGTTATCTGCGACTGGGGACGACGTTGACTCCCTTGGCTTTTTTGGCGAGGAATGGGAACGGGAACATAGGACTTATGGGCAGCAGACATGATTTTCTCTCAATATTTCTAGCTAGTTGTCGTTGTCAAAAATTAAGTTTCTAAAATTAGGAGTCGGTCATCAGTAGTCAGTAGGAAATATTTAATTGATAACTGTTGCCTTTTTTCCTTTTTCCTTTAAAATCACTGTTCTAGTTCTAGACGTAAACGATATAAAATAGTTTGCGGATGAACTTGAGCGAGAATTTGATTGATCACCGTACTCGGTCCGGATGCCCCCCAACTACAACCGCGTTCTAGATAGATTTTAGCGGCTTTCCCGATGATATAGGTTCCATAAGCGGCAATTGCTCCCTGTAGGAGAGCGGTGCTACCGTAGAGGGTTAAAGAGGTGGGATTTTCAAAAATACTCGCCGCTGCCGCTGCCGTTTTGCCCAAACCGATAATCACAGTGCTGAGGATTTCCCCCACCAGCAACCCCGCACTACTCAAAAGTAGAGTCCGCCAGAGTTGACCAGCTTGGTGACTGGTAATCGGCAAGCCGTACAAACGAGCTAAAGCCCGAACTAGAGTCAAATCGACGATTGAAGCCCCTAGGAGGTCTAAAATAGCGATCGGATTGGCCGCAATCGCTAAAGCCTTATATTTCGCGTATTGCCAGATAATTTCCTCCGCTTGACTGTCCCGCAGTTCTAGGGTTTTTCTAGCGATATTTTCCTCCGCTTCTTGACCTTGCACTAAAGCATTTAAGGCCAGCAGCGATCGCCCTTCCCGATTTAAAATCGTTAAGAGTTTATCTTGCAGCTCCTCAATTTGGGGGGGAGGGGTTTCCCACTCAGTCACCACGCGCCCATCGGGGTATTCCACCCGGACGGGAATCGGTTGCGGTTCGGCGGCTACCATAACTATCTCATCGCTAGTTAACAAATCTTCTAACGTTTTTTCGTCCCGATTGGTTCCTAATCTCTGTAACTGCTGAAAAATCTGGCGGCGATCAGCTTCCGGATAGAGATCAATCTTATTAAACACCAAAATGATCGGTTTTTTGGCCCGGCGCAATTCTGCCAAGGACTCGTATTCAGTCCGGGTAATATCCCCCGCGACGATAAATAAAATTAAATCGGCACTTTTAGCGACTTCTCTGGCCATATTCGCCCGCGCTTCCCCTTCAATCTCATCCAATCCGGGGGTATCGATTAATTCTATCTGGATTTTACCCGTGGCTGGTGTCCAACGCACCGATCGCGGCCAGCGTGTCACCCCGTGCAGGGGTCCAGTTGTCAGGACTTTTTGACCGACTAAAGCGTTTACCACCGAGGATTTACCGCGACTGACTAACCCGAAGGCTGCCACCCGAATCACCGTTTCATCCAGTTTATCCAAGGCCGATTTGAGGGACTGCAAATCCTGTTTAACGGCGGCCTGAAGTTGGGGATCGGGGGGATAATTCCAATGGCGGCGAAAACTGGCATACCAAGTTAAGGCCTGTTGTAAACTAGCTTTAGCCTGATTGTAATGAGTTTCCTCGAGCGATGGGGTCTTGGTCACGGTTGATTTTCTTTACTGTTTATTGATGCTGCTGCCTTTATTGTAGAGTTTCGGGGCGGTAACTGAGACGCGCTTATTTGGGTTTAGGGGAAGACTTTTCAGTGATCAGTGAAAAGAAATTAGCGAAGTTTTCAACTAAAACCCTAACACCTAACATCCTACTCCGCCAATCCCAATTGCCCCAATAGCTGAAGGATAGTTTTTCCAGTGACCGGATCTCGCCAATCGGGGGCAATTTCTGCCAGGGGAAGCAGCACGAAGGCGCGTTCTCGGCAGCGGGGATGGGGTATCTGTAATTCGGGCGTTTCTAAGATCAGGTCATCATAAAATATTAAGTCTAAATCGAGGGTACGCGGTCCCCATCTTTCCCGTCGGACTCTCCCGAATAACTGCTCGATTTCTAATAATTTATGCAGTAAATCTAAGGGCGATAAATCCACTTGCACAATGGCGCAACCGTTGAGATAGTCAGGCTGAGGAGGACCCACGGCTGTGGTTTGATACCATTGGGAATGAGCTTCTAGTTTAATTCCTTTGACTCGCTCTAATTCCCCTAAAGCTTGCCCTAAAATTGTCCCTGAATCCCCTAAATTACCGCCCAAAGCGATCGCTGCTCGCTTCATCCCCATCCTTCCTCCACAATAATCTCGGCTAATTCCCCCGTCGCCCCCAAAGATTTACCTAAAGATATATTGACATTTGGATGCTTTTGTGATAGTTCAAAAACTTGGGCTTCGATCGCGGCGGTAATTCCACCAGCAAAGAGGAAATAGGGCAGTATAGCAATTGTTTGGCTACCTTGAGCGATTAAACTCTCGATTTGTTGGGATAAACTCGGTTCTATCGACCAATAAGCTGTAATTGCCCCAAAAAACGCCGCTAGATTTTCCACCTCCCGATTACCCCCGGGGCGACGACTACCGTGGGACAGTAAAATGCGGTCTTGGGGGCTTAAATCAGCAAATTGTCGCGATAACAGCGATTTTATGCCCTGATAACTGCCTAAATGGGGCTTTAACTCTAGCTCAATCGGCGATCGCACTTTGGCCACGGCCGCGGGAATATCTTCTTTAACGTGAACCCCCGACAGGAGAAACAGGGGGATAATCTGCAACCGGCTACATCCTTGGCTTTGTGCTTGTTGGGCAAAAGCTTCTATTTGTTGATGGAGAGGTGTTATCACTAATTCTAGGGCGGCAGTCCCTACTAATACCCGATTATCTGCTTCTAGAACCGCTAGAGATGGGCTAAACTCCGATTTACTCCCTAATCTTTCGGCGGGTTGACTAATTTTTTCTTGAACTAAGGCTGCTAATCGTGTCACCGCCATGGCTGGACGCGGATCGCGACTACCGTGGAAAACCAATAAGTAGGCTGAGAAGGTCTTCAAAGAAATCTTGCCAAAATAGTTTAGTTTTTAGCCTAATACATTTTCTCTCCCTTTAGGCATAAATGCCCCTGATATTCTCAATTTAGCTGGTAAGCGGGAAAACGTCCCCATTGGTGGGAAGTGCTACCATTTTACGCAATGTAAAGTGTGAGCAAATCAACCCACCGCCTTGAGTTAGCCTAGATATTGAGGTATAACCTAATTAATCGCCCAACTTAGTCAACGAGGCAGTTAACGTGAAAGTGGAAACAGACAGTAAACAATTACCCTCCTACGAACAACCACCCTTGAGAGAATTGGTAAAATTACCCACAGCTTTATCATCAGAATCTTGCCGGATAGACGCAGCAGAAGATGATGATGATGAACTGGATTGTCGGGGAGTTTTTGTAGTTTCTCATCAACCGAAAATCTTATTTTCCGAAGAAGTGAACATTAAATCTCAGGAAAAATCCACTTGGAAACCTTGTGTTGTAATTGATAATTATCGACTCGAAGATGATAACTAATGACCTTTGGTATGAGGCGGTAGATGCAAATGTTGAGTTAACCCAAGGGGATATTATTCTTAATTGTCCTGTAGTTCGTTGGGCTTCTAAATCTGTTGAGGTAAGCAATCAAACAGAAATTGAAACACTTCGATCCTTAGTGGAAGTGGCTGAGATTGATCTGGTTGTTATCACCCAAGGCTGCGACTTAGAAAACAAGAAAGTCAATAATGTCATCCTTTGCCCTCACCTTGCTCTCAGCCAATATCAAGAAAATTGGGAACAGGCCATGAACAATATGAAACAAAATCCTACGGCCAAGGCCTGGGGGAGATATTGTGATGATATTAAAAATGGTTATATATGGAATCTTTCTATGCTCAACGAAGGAGAAATCGGCGACCTAAAATTAACTCATCGAATAGTTGATTTTCATGATGTGTACACTTTACCGAGGACTTTTTTGGAATCCTTCTTGCAAAATAAACAGCAACCTCGACTTCGTTTACGTCCTCCCTATCGTGAACATTTATCTCAAGCTTTCGCTAGATTTTTTATGCGAGTTGGTTTACCTACAGGAGTAAAAAAAGTCTGGTAATAGATAAATCACCTTAACTTTTACCAATAACTACCTATATTGAAAAATTGGTTTTTTGACGATTGGATGAATCAGATTCTTTTCCTAGCCACAGTTCCAGTTTTGTTGGTGATTTGGTTCACTTGATAACGAATTATTGCGATCGCTTGCCATTGACTAATTTTCAGCGATAATCTAAAGTCAGAGTCCATCGGGAGATAAGATCATGAACTTTCGTCTAGTTCTATTTTCAGGCCTAGTGACGGCTTTAGTCGGGGCAGGTATCGGTTATGGCATTAGCCGCATTGAACGCAATCCCAGCCAAGTCAACTATAAAAATCCCTATATCTATCAAATCATCTATGGACGTTATTTTGCCGGTGCTGGGGCAACCCTGGGCTTCTGTGTGGGTGCGGGTTTGCAAATGGTCAAAGAACTCAAAGAAGCCAGAGATAGAGAAATGGGCATCCTAGATGATGGGTCAAAATTCTAGTCTTTTGGGGCTAATTCCTCAAGAATGATGAATTGAACGTGATTAATCGCTAAATCGCCGATGGGAACTTGGATTTTTAACACCGGCTGTCCTTCACTGAGCATTCGTTCAAAGGGGATATCTTTGGCAATTTCCGTGTGATACCAAGCTAAACCCATAAAGAAACGATTGGGATAGGGACCACCTTCAAAGATATCATCGGGATTGGACTCCATGGGAACCCAACCGATAGAGGGGAGATAAAATTCCATCCAGACGTGATTGTAATCTGGTTCGAGGGGTAAATTACGTTCGAGGGGATGGGGTGGGCATTTATAACGTCCTACCGTACGACAGGCAATACCATTGAGACGACACAAAGCCAATAATAAACCCACATATTCGCCACAGGAACCCACTCCGCGCCGCAGGGCAATATCGGGGGTGTCGATGTTGGGTTTGATGCCGTAGGAAAGCTGATCATAGACGTAGTTACGAATACTATAAACTTTTCTGAGTAGATTGGTTTCCCGACCGATCGCTTCTTTGGCAGCATTGAGGATAATTTCTGTATTCATAGCCAGATCATCATTATCGATCAAATAGCGATCGGGAAAATCGGCGGGTAAGGGGGGTAAATCTTCGCAATCTTTGGGAGTAATTTGGTATTTAATTCCCCACACTTCTAAGACCACTTTCCAACCAAAAATATGACGTTGTTTGGCGGTTATTTGCTTGAACTTAAATACTGCCACCCGCTGCCCGTCTTGAATTTCTTCAATAAAAGGCAATCCCACCGCTTCGACGCTGCGAATTTTTTGCCGCGGTGTTTCTAGGGGTAAAGCGATGCGCCATTCCACATCTTTTAGTTCGATATTATAGAGAGGTTCCAATTCCTCGACGTAGGATAATTCAATCAGATAACCGTTAGAAAGGGTGTATTTTTTAGCGGGATCGTAGTGAAAATATAGAGGATGGACAAAAGTACGCGGACGATAACTAAGTTCGTAAACCTGTTCGGAATTGGGATTATCGCGGATAAAGGGTTCTTGGAAAGCATAGGCCACATATAAGATATCCTTGCCACTGTTCGCATCATTATAAAAAGCTAGTCCCGTCGGCGATTCAAAAGGAGTTATCATGCTAAAAAGCTGTTCTCCCGTGGCGCGATCAAGACAGTAAACCGTTTGTTCTAGGGTATCCGTTAACCAAAGTTCTTCCCCGCGAATGGTGATATTTTCGATGCCGATACCCGGCGCGTACAAACGAGTAATTTCCTGTCCCGATTGGCGATCAAATATAAAGATTTGTCCAGAACGTTGACAAGTGACATAAATTGTGTTAGCAGTTACGGCGACTCCGTTAGCGGTGTAGGGAAGACGGGTAAAAAATTTTGGGGTAAAATCTTCGAGAGTGCAGCAGTAGAGATTTTCGCGGGTCGTAAACCAGAGGTTATTTTGATCATCGATTGCCAATCCCGTCGTCCCGACGAATTCTTGCCAGCGATGGCAATTAAGTACGGTTGTATGACCGGTATCGAGGGCAATTTGGTATAAATAGCCGTTTTTTGCGTCGATAGCGATTAATTTGTCATCTTGAAATACAATTCCGTGCAGGGCCGTGGCGCTAATCGGACGAATCGTTTGACGATGGGAGGGAAGACTGGCAGGATCGAAAATCATAGGAGGAAGCGAAAAGGGAGAGCGTTTTTAAGTGAATAAAACAGCAATTCTTCCCACGATAGCAAATTTTATCGCCCTTGAATGCTCGTAATGAACTCCAATTCCGAAAAAAATGTCAAGAATTGTCACTTATAGTCCCTCTCATACCCTTGTACCTACCTACGAGTGTTTCAATCATTGCAGTTATTGTAATTTTCGCAGGGATTTAGGCACTGATGGCTGGTTAAGTCTAGACAAGGCCAAAGAGATTTTAACTGCTTTGCAGGGTTCGGAAATTACGGAAATTTTAATTCTTAGCGGGGAGGTTCATCCTTTAGCAGCCAATCGAGAGTTATGGTTTCGCCATATTTATAATTTAGGAGAATTGGCTTTAAATATGGGTTTTTATCCCCATACCAATGCGGGGATTTTAACTTTTGCCGAGATGGAAAAACTGAAAAATGTCAATCTATCTATGGGCATAATGTTAGAACAAATGACGGTGACTTTATTAAATACTGTCCATCGTCATGCCCCCAGTAAAGTGCCATCCCTGCGCTTAGAGCAGTTACAATGGGCGGGAGAATTAGGAATTCCTTTTACCACGGGGTTATTATTAGGAATTGGTGAAACAGAATGCGATCGCTTAGTAACCTTAGAAACTATTGCCACTATTCATCAACGTTGGGGACATATTCAAGAAGTGATCCTACAACCCTACAATCCGGGCAAAAGGGAACGGTGGCAAAATAATCCTTTTGATCTGCAAAAATTACCCGATCTGGTTAGGCAAGCTAGGGAAATTTTGCCCCCAGATATTGTCATTCAAATCCCCCCGAATTTAGTACCAGATCCTCTTTTTCTCTTGGATTGTTTAGCGGCAGGAGCGCGGGATTTAGGCGGTATTGGCATTATCGATGAAGTTAATCCCGATTACCTCCATTTACACCCCGATAAATTAAAGGAATTTTTAGCAATTTATGGCTGGGAATTAAAAGCGCGCCTACCGGTTTATCAGTAATCAGTAATCAGTAAACAGTAAACAGTAATCAGTGATCAGTAATCAGTAAACAGTAAACAGTAATCAGTGAAAAGATAGCACTGTTAATGCCATTTAACACTACTTACTTAATACCGCTTAATTGATTATTATTCATTCTTAATTCTCCCGACGACCGGCTCCTAACCCTAACAACAATTTTTGATTTTTACCAGAGGTCTTATGATTCCCTCAAACGAGCGCTACTGGCTCAAAAATGCTCATATTCCCGTTTCCATCCTAGAAAATGAGAGTTTTTCTCCCCAAACCGCCGAGGGATTAACCTTAGTTAATCTGGAAATTAATGACGGTTACATTAATCGCATCACCTCCACAATCCCCCCCGAAGACAATATTCCCGTTATTGACCTCAAAAAAAAGATTATTTTCCCTTGCTTTGTCGATATGCACACCCATCTCGATAAAGGTCATAGTTGGCATCGTTGTCCTAACCATGATGGCACTTTTGACAGCGCCTTAAAAATGGCCTTAGAGGATTCTCGACGGGAGTGGCGCTTAGAGGATGTGTATCGTCGCATGGAATTCGGCGTTAAATGCAGTTATGCTCACGGAACCGCCGCTATTCGCACTCATATCGACTCTTTTGGTCAACAGGCACAGATTAGCTTAACCGCTTTGGGAGAATTGCAACGACAATGGGCCGGTAAAATCACCCTGCAAGCGGTTTCTCTAGTTTCCCTTGACTACTATCAAACCTCCGAGGGAGCGGCCTTAGCCGATAAAATTGCCGAATTTGGGGGCATATTAGGGGGAGTAGCCTACACAAATGCCGATTTACAGGCACAAATTGATATTACCTTCAAATTAGCCCAAGAAAGGGGTTTAAATCTCGATTTTCATCTGGATGAAAACGGCGATCCCGATTCTACCTGTTTAGCAGCGATCGCGCGTACTGCCATCAAAGAGCAATTTGACGGACAAATCATCTGTGGTCACTGTTGCAGTTTAGCGGTACAATCCCCTGAAATAATCCAAGAAACCCTAAATTTAGTCAAAAATGCCGGCATTGCTATGGTCAGCTTGCCGATGTGCAATCTCTACCTACAGGATCGTCAAGAGGAAAAAACCCCCTTTTGGCGCGGGACAACTAAGGTAAAAGAGATGAAAAAAGCGGGAATTCCAGTTGCTTTTGCCAGTGATAACTGTCGCGATCCCTTTTATGGTTTTGGGGATCACGATGGTTTAGAAGTCTTTACCCAAGCGGTGCGGATTGCCCATCTCGATGCACCCTACGCTGACTGGGTAAATAGTGTCACCCTCACCCCAGCAAATCTGCTCGGATTGCCCCATTTAGGGCGCATTAAGACGGGTCTAGAGGCAAATTTGTTAATTTTCAAGGCTCGCTACTTTAGCGAGCTATTATCGCGACCACAGTGGGATCGCCTCGTGATTCGGCGCGGGTTGAGCATCGATACTACTCTCCCCGATTACCAAGAGTTAGATGATTTAGTTCTGGGAATTGATCAAATCCTGTAAGGGTTTGACAAAAACCACCGATTCTAGGTTTATAGCACCGTAAATATGGGGAAAGGTCTCTTTTTCTAGCTCTAAAGTGGCATTTTCTGGGTTAGGATGTTGGGGCTGCTCCCATTTGACCGGGGACTGCAATTGTTCGAGAGAAATGGCTAAAACCAGCAAATCTGGCTGATTTTGATAAAAAGCGGCCACAACTTTCGGAATTTGTTCTAAGGTGGAGCAATGGATAAATCCCTCATTTTTTAGGGAATACGCCCGATATTCCCCCATTTCACGAGCTATTTGCCAACCTCTTTCTGTAGTGATGTGATAGATCATCGGTTCGCCTCCTACTGTCACTTTATCCCTAATTTTAGGATATAGCCTGAAGCTGTCAGCGGCCCTCAATTCTCTTAAACTAGGGGTCAGGGAATCAAAGACAAGAAATTTGTCCGACCACTGACCAGAAAAAAATGGCCGATAATGGCCTCAAAATCTCTTTATAGTCTCTTTTTACCTGATATTAACCATTTCCCTTTAAAATGAGCTTACCTAAAATGTCGGATGAATGCCCCGGCTACATTTTTCGACAAGATACTCAGCTTTGCGGGGGATGAAATCCGACCAGAATATCAACCGCGGAGCATCGGTTTAATTCCACCATCTGTGGGTAAACTGTGTTATACTTAACTCAGCCAATGGTCGAGGATTGTTAGATGCTAGTCGTAGAAGCCAAGCTAAAAAACGGAACACCAGAGCAATATCACCAGCTTGATGAAGCTATCAAAACTTCTCAGTTTGTGAGTAACTCTTGTGTTCGTTATTGGCGGTCAAATCAAGGGACAACCCGCAATGATCTCCAAAAACTTTGTGCTGTACTAGCTAACAATAAAGATACACCTTGGGTTAATAAACTAAACTCTCAAGCTCGTCAATCGGCTGCTGATAGAGCCTGGCAATCAATTAATAGGTTTTATCAGAATTGTCGTGCCAAGATACCGGGTAAAAAAGGTTTTCCTCGGTTCAAAAAGCATAGTCGTTCCGTTGAGTATAAAC
>NZ_JADBTZ010000419.1:0-5999 GCF_020245885.1 Microcystis sp. M165S2
AGTTAGCTGAGTTGTAGAGATTTTTAGACTGCCAAGATAAATTATCTATCTCCGCCCAAAATCTATGTCCTTTCTTGATAATGTGTCTTTCTGCTACTAACATTGTTATCCGTTGTCTTTTAACTCAGCGTCGGGTTTTGAGGGGTTGTCATCCGTTATGATAGTTGTACCCGAAGGCAATTGATAGCCTGTTAAATTCCCTTGTTTCCACCACCTCCAAGCCGTTCGATAACTTATTCCTGTTTTTTTTTGCCTAGTCTGATAGTTTCCTGTCTATATATTACCATGTCTGGCTATATATGACTATATTTGTATTGAAACTTTACAATACTAAATTCTCTTTAAAAGGCATAGGAGAGTGGGGTGTAGGGTGTGGGGTGTAGGGTGTGGGGAGAAGGGAGAAACAATTCATAACTTGAGAGTTAATCACACTATTGAAAACGGATTTGGTCTCACCTCCCTTTTCAGAAAAACGATTTGCCTTTTCTGGTTCTGTCGCCTAACCTAGTAGTTAGGGAATTTATTATTGCCTTTCCCGTCCACAAACCCCGAAGCGAAAACATCCATTTAAGATTATGACTAACCCCGTTATTCACGCCTTTTTCCTCGGACGAGCGATCGCTGAAGTGATCGGTGAACAGCTAGAAGATGCTTTTACCAACGCTTTAAGCGAATTAGGCAAATTTGATGCCGAACAACGGGAAAACCTGCGGCAATTCGTCGAAGAAGTGCAAATGAGAGCCGATCAAGCCATGGAAAAGGGAGTATATACTGGTACAGAGTCCGGTGGTTCCTCCAGTGCCGATGTGCAGGAAAACATCGACGAAATGCGCGCCGAAATCGCCCAATTGCGCTCGGAACTAAAAAACTACCAGAATTAACCCAAAACCCTCTTTTAGTCGCTTTAAAGCCCCAAAAATTGCGTGTCAGCCTTTCTACCCGTCCCCGTTACCCCAGAGTTAAACCCAGCAATGCCGGCCCTCCAAGTCGCCAAAAATAGCTATCGTTGGAATCGAGAAAACTATTCGATCAATCGTCGTCGTCTAGATATTTGGCGATTCGTTCTGACTGTACTTTATCAATTCTGGCTCAACGGTAAAAAATGGAGCTATAACGGCGGCTATAGCGAGGAAAAACTCGCCGGCAGACGCAGAAAACAGGCCGCTTGGATTCGGGAAACCATGTTAGAATTGGGACCGACTTTTATTAAAGTCGGTCAACTGTTCTCCACCCGCGCCGATCTTTTTCCCCTCGAATATGTGGAAGAACTCTCGAAACTACAGGATCAGGTTCCCGCATTTACCTACGAACAGGCCAGCAAAATTATCGAGATATCCCTCGGTAAACCCCTGAATAAACTCTTTAAAAGCTTCGATCCCATCCCCCTAGCAGCCGCTAGTTTAGGACAAGTTCACCGGGCCCAACTGAACACCGGGGAAGATGTGGTGGTCAAAGTCCAACGGCCCGGATTGAAAAAATTATTTAGTATCGACCTGGCCATCCTGAAAAAAATCGCCCAATACTTTCAAAATCATCCCAAATGGGGGAAAGGTCGCGATTGGACGGGTATTTATGAAGAATGCTGTAAAATTCTCTGGGAAGAAACCGATTATCTCAACGAAGGTCGCAACGCTGACACTTTTCGCCGTAATTTTCGCGGGGAAGATTGGGTCAAAGTACCGAAAGTCTATTGGCGCTACACCTCTCCCCGGGTTTTAACCCTAGAATACCTCCCCGGCATCAAAATCAGTCATTATGAAGCCCTAGAAGCGGCAGGACTCGATCGCAAATTGTTAGCTAAACTGGGAGCCAAAGCTTATTTAATTCAACTGCTCAATAACGGCTTTTTTCATGCGGATCCTCACCCCGGCAATATCGCCGTTGATAGTGATGGCTCGTTAATTTTCTACGATTTCGGCATGATGGGACAAATTAAAACCAACGTGCGCGAAAAACTAATGCAGACTCTCTTAGGAATTGCCCAAAAAGATGCCGATCGCGTGGTCACTTCTCTGGTAGATTTAGGAGCATTAACTGCTAATGGTGATATGGGAGCAGTGCGGCGCTCGATCCAGTATATGCTCGATAACTTCATGGATAAACCCTTTGAGGAGCAATCCGTGGCCGCTATCAGCGATGATCTCTATGAAATCGCCTACGATCAGCCTTTTCGCTTTCCCGCTACCTTTACCTTCGTCATGCGGGCATTTTCTACCCTGGAAGGGGTAGGCAAAGGACTCGATCCCGAATTTAACTTTATGGAAGTGGCCCAACCTTTTGCCCTGCAATTAGTACATGATATGACAGGAAATAATGGCAGTAATATCCTCGATGAGTTAGGACGACAAGCAGCCCAAGTGAGCAGCACCGCCCTGAGTTTACCCCGACGCATCGATGATACGATCGAAAAATTAGAACGGGGTGATATCCGTGTCCGGGTGCGTTCCAGCGAATCTGAGCGACTTTTGCGGCGATTGGGTATGATCCAAATGGGAACCAACTATACTTTAATTATCAGCGCTTTAATTGTCTCAGCGACGCTTCTATTTGTCAGTGGTTTTGGTTGGTTGACCTTATTGCCTTTAGGAATTGCGCTTTTCCCGGGGGTAGCTTTGTTGAGACTTTGGCAGAAAATTCAACGTCAGGATCGCATGATGTAATTGATCACGGGATAATAAATTATTGTGTTAGAAGCAGAAATTTCGATGAACAACCTTTCTTTTGGAGGAATGACCGATCCTGGTGTAGTGCGATCGGTTAATCAGGACAGTTATTATATCGACCCCGATCGCCGCTTTTTTATCGTTGCCGATGGTATGGGGGGTCATGCGGGAGGCCAGGAAGCTAGTCAAATCGCCACTGAAACTATCCAAGCTCATCTAGAAGAACACTGGAATTCGCCCCTGAATACCGGGGAATTGCTGCAGGAGGCAATTACTGCCGCTAACGAGAAGATTATTGAAGATCAACTCAAAAATCCCGAAAGACAGGACATGGGGACAACCCTAGTCATGGCTATCTTCCGAGATGATGGCTCTTGGTACACCCATATTGGTGATTCCCGTCTCTATCGCTTTCGTGAGCAAAAATTAGAACAGGTGACGGAGGATCATACTTGGATAGCTAGGGCGATAAAAATGGGCGATCTGTCCGAAGAAGATGCGAAAAACCACCCTTGGCGACACATTTTATTTCAATGTCTCGGTCGTCGCGATTTGCCACCAGTGACGGTATCTCCCCTCGATGTGCAATCTGGCGATAGTTTAATTCTCTGTAGTGATGGTTTGACGGAAGAAGTGTCCGACGAGGAAATTAGCGATTATTTGCAAACCGGTGCTGATTGTCAGGAAATTGTCGAGAATTTAGTGGCAGCGGCCAAAAAAGCTGGCGGTTCTGATAATATCACTGTGGTCATGGTAAGCTGTTGACTATCTAGGGTTTGCGGCAAAAAGTTTCTCGTGGGGAAGTGGGGAAGTGGGGAAGTGGGGAAGTGGGGGAATTTCAACTAAAACCCTAACACCCTAACACCCTAAGACCCCCCGCAACGCGCACGCAGTGACCACCCTATCTCCTGCCTCGCAGCCTCGGAGCCTCATCTCAACAAGCAATTTAAATTCGCGGGCAGCTTACTCGAGCGCTCCTGCTTGTTGTAATAAAGAAACGATCGCCTGATGGTGATTAAATTTAGCTAACATTAAAGCGGTCATTCCCCCTTGATTTTTCTGATTTAAGTGCACTTTTCCCCCGTCTAACAAAACTTTAACCGTGTCGAGACAACCGTGATAACTCGCCCACATTAAAGGGGAAGCGCCGCTAAAATCGAGTTTATTGACATCAGCACCGATATCGATTAACCGGCGCACCAGTTGACTATTATTGCCCTCACAAGCTTTCATGAGGACGGTTTTGCCATCGGGATAAACGGCGTTGGGATTAGCCCCGTAGTCGAGGAGATAACGGCAGATTTCGGCAAATTTGCGCTGTAGAGCTAAGGTTAACGGTGTTTCTCCCTGCTGAGTTAGGTTAGGCTCCGCCCCCTGTTTTAACAATTCTAAAACGATCGCTTCGTATCCTTGCATCGTGGCGATGATCAGGGGTGTATCCCCAAAATGGTTACGGTGATTGACAAAAGCGCCGGCTTGTAGTAAGGCCTGGACGATCTCTAGATGTCCTTCGATCGTCCCTAAATGCAGGGCCGTTTCTCCAGCCTGATTTTGATTGTCAATACTGGCCCCCTTAGCGAGTAAAAGTCGGACAATATCGAAATATCCCTCAGCAGCAGCGATCATGAGGGCAGTTTCTCCCTCCTCCGTGCTGATATTCGGATTTGCTCCCGCTTGCAGTAAAGTTTGCCCGCTGCCGAGATTTCCCCTCTCTACAGCCAAAATTAGGGGAGTTTCCCCGGATAAAGTGGGAGAATCGAGGGGCATACCACGGGTAATAAACAATTCGAGGATTTCTGGGCAATTAGCGGTGAGAGCCTGTAACCAAGCTTCTTGACGGATTTCGTCATCTACACCACTATCGAGCAGTAAACGGACGATTGCGGCGTAATTTTGGCTAATAGCTACAGATAAAGCCGTATCTCCATCCCGATCGCGCATATTGACCCGAGCGCCAGCGATTAATAACTGTTCTGCGATCGCTATATGACCCTTATAAGTGGCAATCATTAGTGCAGGCGTACCATCTTGATTGACCTGATTGACATTAGCACCGGCGGCGATTAATTGAGCAAGGATTTCACTGTGATTGAGCGCAGCCGCTAACATGAGAGGGGTTAAACCTTGAGGTTGTTTACTTTTGTTGATATCAGCCCCAAATTCTCGCAAAATTGCCACAATTTCCCTATGACCCCCCTGCACGGCATAGATTAAAGCCGTAGTATTTTGCACATCAGTGGCGTTGACATTTGCCCCCTGACTCAGTAAAGCTTGAACCCGCGCCCGATTGCCCTGACGCGCCGCTTGTATTAACAAGATATCCCAATTAGAAGCCATTAACAGTGACCGATCGGCAGAAAGTATTTTTTCTATTATCGATCTTTCTAGACAGTTGACGCTCCCATCGCACTCATGCGAGGGATTCCCTGTTCATCCAGTTACCTTATCTACCAAGCTTTCACTTAATAGACAGTGGGTCGGCCTGTCCGAGGGCTTGAATTTCTGTCCGCCCGACAGTATTTGCCCGTGCGAGAATGTTTATAGCGGCGTTTTCGTCTCTATCCAAGACAGACCCACAAGAACAAATATGAGTTCTTAGAGATAATGTTTTCTTGACGATATTGCCACAACTAGAACATGGTTGGCTAGTGTATTGTGGATTTACCGCTACCAAAAACTTCCCGTGTATTTTCCCAAAGTAGTCTAACCAATCGGTGAACATTGACCAACTCGCATCTTGAATAGATTTAGCAAGCTTGGGATTTTTCACCATATTAGATACCTTCAAGTCCTCATAGACTACCAAATCGTTAGATTGGATTAACGCTTTTAGGGATATAGAAAACCAAGCTCTTTCGGCACTTGCTTGACGAGCCATAGAGTTAAGTTTACTGACAAAAGAAAATTCAGAACTGTTGGCTAATTCTGTAGTTAATTTACACAAAGTAGCATAGTTGATTTTGTCTTCTTTAGTAGCGTCCATCCAAAATCTTAAACACTTATTTCTGATGAACTGCCTGATCGGAATAGCTTCTTGAATGGCTATTTCTTGGTGTGAATTGGTAACTTAAACTCTATGACTCGCATCGATTCGACCTCTCAATGTGTTATGCTTATCGAAAATTTGGGTTAAAACCCCGTCCTTTGAGGACGGCTTTAAGCTACAATGGAAAAAGCGATAACCAAGCTAAAAACTGGGCTCTTCTGGTTTTCGTGTGTTAATTTTTGTTATGAATTAAAGCAAGCAAACAGCTTAAGTCGAAGATGTTCAAAATTGGTAAATCCATAACTTATTCTTTTAATAAGCTTTATTTTGGTATTCATTCCCTCAATTAA
>NZ_JADBTZ010000042.1:0-6338 GCF_020245885.1 Microcystis sp. M165S2
AGAAAGTCTAATTCTTCTTGCTTTTTCCAATCGGTTAGCATTGAAGAAGTTTGAGCGTAGCCTACTCTTTCTTGCTTTTCGTACCAAGCTTGTGTTCGTTCGTGGAGAGCTTTATTGTAAACTAATCTTACACAGCCCAAGGTGCGCCGCAATAGCGACTCTTGTTCGGGTGTGGGGTAAAATCGGTAAGAATAGGCTTTTTCCATGGGGAGCATTTTAGCATATATTTCGTAAATGTGTTAATATTTAACAGTAAAGCCGTCGTAGAACGACGGGGTTTCAGACCCAAAATTTTCGATGACCGAGCCAACCCGATTAAACTATCACGATACCTATTCTTGTCCCGTCTGTCGCCATGGTAAAATTGCCGCTTTAACACTAATGGAAGCCTATGCTTGTAACTTTTGTCAACACATTTTTACGGCTAATTTAGAACAACAGGTTTTAAAAATGGCCGATAGTCAATTACCCTTAACTTGGTATTGGAATGGTAAGTATTGGCAGGGTTTACCGAGAGAAGGCATGGAGATGGCAGGTTTTTACTTAATTATCGGTTTAGGATTTGTGATTTTTCCCACAGCAATTGTGGCTACGGGTGCCTATCTTTTTCCTCCAGTCGAGGGGAGTCCTTTGTCATGGGTGCCTCTATTTTGGTCGATTTTAACCTTGATTTGCCATGCTATTTGTTTACTCTGGTTAATGATCGAATATTATCAGTTTCCCGTTAATATGTATCTGCGGGCCTTGGCTCGTCGTTGGCAAAATTCTCTGGCCACTAGATTATTATCCTAGGGGTTATTCAACTGCTCCAAAATCTGACTACAAAAATTTGCTCCCTCTAAATTTTGCTTTTTAAGAGAGACTTATACTAAATCCTGTTTAAAAGGGATAGGGGAGCAGCGGAGCGGGGAGAAACAATTCATAACTTGTGAGTTAATCACACTATTAAAAACGGATTTGGTATTAGATTTAATCTGTAATTTGCCTAGAGAGAATTGGTATAAAAGAGGGATTAAAGACGGCAAAAACTTAATCAGAAAGGATAAATTTTACTCGACATTGACTAACCTTAAAAAGGTTGAAAATAATTGACAGATTTTTGATTTTTAGGAGTGATTAAATAATCGTACAAATATCCTTTCTCAAAAGAATCTAGAGTTGAATTAGCCAGGGGTTTAAAGGATAATTTCTTAGTTCCGACAACAATTGGAGTAGTTGTGCGGACGAGTTTCCCATCTTTTTCCTGTAACAAAATAATTTGCGAAGTTTTAACTTGACGAGCCGATTCCCAAGGATAATAATAGGACAGCAATCCATTCTCGTTATTTAAAGCTATTTCTCCATTGGCAGCGATTTTTTGCTGCCAATCAGGATTGAGTTTATATAGTTTAGGAACGTTTTTCCATTGCCAAGGGAATTGATAAAGTTGACCGAGTACACTGGGCACAGACCAAGCAAAAGGATACAACTGATTTCCCCAAGGTAGACTAGGAGCATCGACTAAAATAACTTGTCCATCGCTCAGATCCGGGGCTAATTGTATAACGTCAGCCCAAAAGGCTTGCTGATATTTCCAACTTAGTTGATTTTGCTGTTGCACGATAATTCCAAATCCAACCAACAAAGAAAAATAAGTCGCTAAGAGGAGAGCCGCAAGATTTTTTTGCCGATAACTATTGGCTAAATAAACAATCAAATAGCCAAGAATTCCCCCAAGAATAGAAGCTCCAACCACGGCAGCCGCATGAACACGGGAATCACGTCCACTAATCATAGTAGCAGGAACGGTAAAAGTTAAGGGATAGGCCAAGAATAATAAACCCATCCCTAAAAGGCTCAACTTTTTAATTATCGGCCAATTTTCCCCACTATCCAGTTCCGAAAAACGAGAATTTTGTAAGAATAGCCATAGCAACATAAGTAATGAAAGAGGCACAAAAATTAACAATTCTCCCCTGAGATTGTGCAAAGTTTGCCAAGGACGATAGAAAAATGTTCCTAAACAGACAAATAGTCCAGTAATTATTTGACGAATCGGAGTAGAAATAGCGGTTGCTATATCTAAGTCTCCAACCCGGCTATCACCAGTCAACTTTCTGAGAATTAAAACAACTAGGAAAATCGTACCTAAGATGAATAGATGTTTAATTAATTCTTTAAATATGTCCGACTTAGGCTTTTTGGTTAGAAAAGGCGCCGTGATAAACAGCAGAAAACAGGTCTCATAACTAAGAAAAGAAGCGGTAATCAATAGGTAAGACCAAATTTTTTTATCGTTCAGATAACTTAAAAAGGCGAGTAAAAGAAAGGTTAAGGCGGGCAAAATGTGAATATGGGTGAGAAAAGCCCTAGTGTTGTCGGCAGGAAATAAAGTAAATGCGAGGGTACCCGTCAGGACAAAAATAGGTTGATTCCAGAGACGCTGGAGAAATAGATAAAAGAGGATATTATTGGTTAATGCCAATAGATAGGCACTTATATAGATAAGCGGCAATCCTCCCAATTTTCCAGCAAAGTATCCAGAGAAGAAGAGGATGTTAAAGCCGACAACTCTACCTTGAAAAAATGCCAAATTCATGTTCTTAACAAAGTCAACAAATCTGGAAAAGTCCATGGTGAGTATATTACCGATGAAAGCATAATCATCTTCGTATAAACCCAAGTGATTAAAATACCAAAAGTGGGCGATCCAAGTAATCAATGCAATGATTAAAAATGTCGTAATTTTGAATGATTTATTATTCAATAACGTCATTGATTTTCCTATAGCTTGTGTAGTCATAAATCAATATTTTAGGTGAAATTTACAGCTTCAACAGGCTGATCAATTGAATTACCTAGTTAAGCTTGCTTGCTCTTGTTAGACGAATTATGGATTCTTTCTGATAATATATCAGTGTTTAAACTCTGTCAAAGCGACATTATACTAAATCCTGTTTAAAAGGTATAAGGGAGAGGGGAGAAGGGAGCAGGGAGATTCAGTTATCAGTAAACAGTAAACAGTAAACAGTGGTTAGTGGGAATTATGAATTATGAATTGGGAATTGGGGAGTGGGGAGAAAAAATATAGCGGTTTTCAGTCTAATAAGATATAGTAAATCCCTTGATAGATAGGCGTTTTAGCGTTTCAATCGGGACTCACTTCTGTGAAAACCGCTATATGACATAACAATGCCTGCTCACTGCTCACTGATTACTGATAACTGATTACTGATCACTGATAACTGTTCCCTAAATTATCCCCAAAGGACAAAATTGACCCGATAATTCTAGTTTATTGTTTTGCAGCAGATATAAACCGTATTCAATTCCTTCTACCACTGCTTGATAGGAAGCTTCCAAAATATTACTAGACACTCCCACGGTAGTCCATCTTTGTTGACCGTTACTCGACTCGATTAAAACCCTAGTTTTCGCTGCCGTCCCCGAACCACTATCGAGGATTCTCACTTTATAATCGGTCAGGTGAAAGTTAGCGATTTCAGGATAGAATTTGACTAAAGCCTTTCTTAAAGCCAGATCTAAAGCGGCCACCGGCCCGTTACCTTCGGCCACTTCTAATAAATCTTCCTCTTTTACCCGTACTTTAATTGTCGCGATCGCATTACCACTATCCCGCAGCATATCACAATACACTTGGAATCCTTTTAATTCAAAAAGGTGGCTTCTCTGTGCCAAAGCTTCCCGCATTAATAACTCAAAACTAGCTTCGGCTGCCTCAAATTGATAACCCTCACTTTCCAAGATTTTTAAACGTTCCAAAATTTGCCGACAGGTGGGATCATCTTTATTTAAATCGATGCCAAAACTGCGCGCTTTCGCTAACACATTACTTAATCCCGATTGGTCAGAAATGACGATGCGGCGCTGATTCCCGATCGCTTCCGGGTTAATATGTTCGTAGGTAAGGGGATTTTTCGCCACCGCAGAAACGTGAATACCGCCTTTATGGGCAAAAGCAGAACGTCCGACGAAGGGAGCATGATCATCCGGCGCTAAATTGACCATTTCGCTGATTTTTCGGCTAGTTCCCGTCAATCGGCCTAATTGATTTTCTTCTAGGCAAGAAAAGCCCATTTTTAACTGAAGATTGGCAATTAAAGTACATAAATTGGCATTGCCGCAGCGTTCCCCATAACCGTTAATTGTGCCTTGAATCATGCGTGCGCCCTCGTTAACTGCCGCTAAAGAGTTAGCTACGGCGGTTCCTGCGTCATTATGAGCATGGATGCCTAATTGAGGCGCATTTTCCTCATCGGGATCGATGCCCAATTTCTCCCGCACTTTCTCCACAATAGGGGCGATTTCTTGGGGTAAAGTGCCACCGTTGGTATCACAGAAAACTAACCATTCGGCCCCGGCAGCCCTGGCGGTTTTCAGGGTTAAAAGAGCGTATTCGGGGTTATTTTTGTAACCATCAAACCAATGTTCGGCATCATAAATGACTCGTTTTCCCTGACAGCGTAGATACTCGATCGTATCTCCTATCATGGCTAAATTCTCCTCCAGACTGGTTTTTAAGCCCTCTGTGACGTGCAGATCCCAAGATTTGCCGAAAATTGTCACCCAACGGGTTCTAGCGGCGAGAATGGCGGTTAACATCCGATCTTCCCGGGCCTCGATATGGGGGCGACGCGTGGAACAAAAAGCGACTAATTCCGCTTGTTCTAGGGGTTCTTCGTGCAGTTTCCAGAAAAATTGACCGTCTCTAGGGTTTGCGCCAGGCCAACCGCCTTCGATAAAAGGCATACCCATCCGATCTAATTCCCTAGCGATTTTAATTTTATCTTCTAGGGAGAGGGAAATACCTTCTCGCTGGGCCCCATCCCGGAGAGTAGTGTCATAGACCCAAATGCGCTTACCATTGTTCATAGAAATAGTCAATAGATGTTAATATTAATTAATAAATAACTGTAGCGACTTAAAATCACGCCCCTAATGCCTAGAATAACAGTTTACGGTCAAACAATCACCTGTGATCGAGGTGAAAATCTCCGTCGCGTATTATTAAAACATGACATTTCTTTGTATAATGGCGGTTCCAAGTTAATCAATTGTCCCGGCATTGGCAGCTGTGGAACCTGTGCGGTGGCAATTGTGGGCGAAGTTTCTGCTATCAATTGGAAGGAAAAAGCGCGTCTTTCTTTGCCTCCCCACAGCGGCCAACATCAGGCCAAACTATACGCCGACTGCCTCGAACAACGGTATGGCCAGCGCCCCGTTATTTTCTACAGCAACGGCTATGAAGCTGATAAGATTATCTCGATCGTGCGATCTTTCAATGAGTCCGTTGATGTGGATTATTCCAGACAGGATGCTTCGGCATAAATTCACTAGACCATCACCGCAAAGGCTTGTTTCTCGGTTAATTTATCCATGATTTAATGGCGACCGCGCGAATCTATATAGCGATCAAGTAAAATTTTGGATTTAGGAACATATATATTGCCACTTTTCCAAAATTCTCTAGTTCGAGGTTGAAAATCTTCCAAAAGATTAAGTGTACGATCTTTTTGTGGAGTTTTATATCGTTTTGATTTTTTATGATACCCTCCATACTCCTGATACTCTTCAACCCACAGCATATATTCAGCAAAACGAATTGATTTAATAGAAAGTCCGTGCATCCAATAGTAAACTCTTCCAAAATATAAACTATGAAGCCACTTCTCCCACTGCTTTGGTGCGTATTTCTCATCATTTAAATTTTTATTAAAAAGCGGCAACCAAAGAACATATATACCGAGTTTCTCATATTTTTGAGTTCTATTAATAATTTGTTCTACGGTCAGAGAACTAACTTGAACTTCAATAGCAATTTTTATATCTAAAAAACAAAAATATATATCCGAAATAACAGAACCTAAATTCTTTTCCAGTTCACACTCTGTAACCTTGGAAGATATTTTTAGTAAATTAAATATATCTTGTTTGCATTTTCTATGCGATTCGGATTCACCTTTTCCATATTCGCAAAGTACAGGAGGTTTATGTGCAAAATGATGAGTTTTTACAAGCCCTTTCCGTAATATAGTTTCACGACCGCATACCGGACACTTGAAAGGTGCTTGATTTTTATCCGCATCTTCTGCACACACTTTTGAATCATCGTTAACACGAATTGATGTAAGCATAACACTGAACCCGTACTAAAGTCATAAGCTCGCTTCTCTAATTATATGTTTTTCTACAATAAGAGGCTCTTCTGGTTTTCGTGTGTTAATTTTTGTTATGAATTAAAGCAAGCAAACAGCTTAAGTCGAAGATGTTCAAAATTGGTAAATCCATAACTTATTCTTTTAATAAGCTTTATTTTGGTATTCATTCCCTCAATTAAT
>NZ_JADBTZ010000420.1:0-11140 GCF_020245885.1 Microcystis sp. M165S2
ATTTTGGCCGCAGGACTTGCGGTGTCAGTCTGTAGAGCGACCCTAAGACCAGAACAGAGTAAAACTGTTAAGGCAGGTGCGGAACCCCGCAAGGGAAAGAAGCAGAAACCTAAATCGTGAGGTTTGGGAATCACCGTCCGTTTACGGCGGTGAGGATGTCAAAACTCGGACGTATTTTAGAAACTAGAATAAGGTTAAAAATCGCTTGGAGGGTTTAGGGTGATGGACGAAAAAGAAACAGGACTAAATGAACGGGAACTAGAGGAAATTCTGGAAATGGCACGGGATGCGGCGGAAAAAGCCCGAACAATGGGCGAGGTAATTACGGAAAATTCAAAAAAATGGCGGGAGAGAGCGGAAAGAATCAATCGAACGGGATCGAGATAGCGATCGAGTATTTCTTCGATTATAGGAGCGATCCCGAACCTCGAATCAGGTAATTGAAAGAGCGACAGGATATAAATAATACAAATATTTCAAGGATTGACACAATAGGCTGATAATGATACTGTTACTACTTCTAATAATTTCCGTATAGTTAATGCGAACACACTTACTAAGTAGCTATGGGAAGACTTTCCTTCGACTACCCTAGTGGCTTCTGTTGCCGATCGCGCTAAACTGAAGATTGTTGATCGCTAAATCAGTAGGCTATAAATTGGATGGTAGATAAAATCACTGCCAACGAGATATTGGAACGTTTACGAACCCTGAAACCCGAACTGGAGGAACGATACGCGCTCGATCGAATCGGTATTTTCGGCTCGGTAGCCAGGGAGGAAAACCGACCGACGAGCGATATAGATATAGTGGTATATATGCCCCCCGATCTGCTTAAAAGAGTCAGACTGAAAGCCGAACTAGAGAAACTATTCGGACGGGAAGTGGACGTGATCCGCTATCGGGATTCCCTGAATCCTTACCTCAAGGCGCGGATCGATCGAGAGGCTATCTATGTGTGATCGATCGCTTCTATTCGAGTTATTACTAGAGCTTGAAGAGGCGATCCGCCGGATCGAGCGGCGATTTACCCAGATTCAAAAAGCTGATGATTTCATCGCCGATGATGATGGACTCGATCGATTGGATGGCATTAGTATGATGTTGATCGCAATTAGTGAAAATATTAGAAGACTCGATCGGCTAATGGGAGAGAGTTTAGCGAATCGCTACCCAGAAATTCCCTGGTCGGAGATTAAGGGAATCAGAAATATTCTCGCCCACGATTATTTTGACATCGATCCGGAGGAAATTTATCGGATTTGTAGGGAGGATCTGGAGATTTTGAAGCGGGTACTCGGGAAAATACGTCACGACCTCTTGTAATTATCGAAATGTCCCAATCAAACCGCTCCGCTCGGTCTTCACCCCGACATTTTTGATCAGCTTAAAAATCGCTTGGAGGGTTTACGGTGATGGAAGAGAAAGAAACAGGACTAAATGAACGGGAACTAGAGGAAATTCTGGAAATGGCACGGGATGCGGCGGAAAAAGCCCGAACAATGGGCGAGGTAATTACGGAAAATTCTAAAAAATGGAGAGAGAGAGCGAAACAATCGCCGCAAGTGAGAGCGGGTGGCTGAAGTAACCGAACCGATATTTATTGGGAATAGTCAGGGGTTCGATCGATACGATAAACTAAACGATATCCACTCCAGAAAACCGCGATGGTTCAAGCGACCGAATATCTCTACATCGTTCGAGACGACGAGATTTTACGCGGGGAACCAATTATCAAAGGAACGCGTACACCCGTCCGCGCCATCGTCGAAACTTGGCGTCTGGGAGTCGCTCCCGAAGAAATCCCCCTAGGAATGCCCCATCTGACGTTAAGTCAGATTTTCAGTGCGTTGACCTATTACAGCGACCATCTAGAGGAAATTAACGCTTATATCGAGCGTAACCGCATTCCCGACGACTTAATCGATCCGCTGCTAAAAAATTCGTGAATAATCTCTTTATCCGTCTCTATCTAGATGAAGATGTTAACGTTTTAATCGCCGAGTTGTTGAGAGCGAGGGGGTTTGACGCGATTACTGCGAGGGATGCGGGACAACTTAACGCCACAGATAAAGCACAACTCGCTCACGCGGTGAGTCAGGGAAGAACCTTAGTCACTCACAACCGAACCGATTTTGAAGAACTGGTTCGCGATTACTTCGATGCCAATCGAACCCATTACGGGGTGATTTTCGCCGTCCGTCGCCCTCCGCGAGAGATGGCGCACCGTTTACTCGTTATTCTTGATCGAGTGACTGCGGACGAAATGCGAAACCAAGTTCGATATATTTAATCGCCAAGAAAAATCGCCGTGACCCATTTTTAGGTTCTAGAATGGTCGGAAGTTGGATTCGGTGTAAAGGAACCCTTGTCACATCGAAACATTTCCTTAAGATATAAGACCGAAGGTCCAGTCTGGATACAGAATTGATATACCTAGAATCGCTACTCTGGCTCACCCTCTAGGCCATTCCCTTCCAGACTGCTAGGCTATTAGACAAAATGAATAACAATCAAACTCCACGGAAACAAGGACTATACGATCCCCAATTCGAACATGATGCTTGTGGTGTCGGTTTTATCGTTCATAAAACGGGTAAAAAATCCCACGATATTGTTGAACAAGCCTTAACAATTTTACTAAACCTCGATCACCGTGGCGCGTGCGGTGCGGAAAAAAATACCGGAGATGGAGCGGGTATTTTGTGCCAAATCCCCGACCTATTTTTCCGGAAAGTGACCAGTAATCTAGGCTTTACCTTACCGGCAGCGGGACAATACGGGGTAGGAATGCTCTACACGGCCCCTGATGCCGAAATTCGCCAGAAAGGTCGGCAGCAATTCGAGAAAATCGCCGCCGAAGAGGGGTTAAAAGTTCTCGGTTGGCGTGATGTTCCCACGGATAACTCTAGTTTGGGCAATTCGGCCAAATCTACCGAACCCTTTATCGAACAGGTTTTCATCGAACGGAATGCCAATTTAAGTGATGATCTGGCCTTTGAACGCAAATTATACGTTATTCGCAAACTTTCCCACCTCAGTCGTCAATCCTTTAATCGTTACTGGTATCCTTGCAGTATTTCTAGTCGTACCATTGTCTATAAAGGGCAATTAATGCCGGTACAGGTGGGGGACTATTTTCCCGATTTACACGACCCCGACTTTGAAAGTGCTTTAGGATTAGTCCATTCTCGTTTTAGTACCAATACCTTCCCCAGTTGGGAACGCGCCCACCCCTACCGTTATATTGCCCACAATGGCGAAATTAATACCCTGCGAGGTAATATTAACTGGATGCACGCCCGTCAGTCGATGTTTGCCTCACCCTTGTTCGGGGAAGACATCAAAAAAATCCAGCCAGTCATTAATATCGAGGGTAGTGACTCCTTAATTTTTGATAATGCCCTAGAATTAATGGTTTTATCGGGGCGCTCTCTTCCTCACGCTGTCATGATGATGATTCCTGAACCCTGGGCAGCCCACGAATCGATGAGTGATGAGAAAAAAGCTTTTTATGAATACCATTCCTGTTTGATGGAACCCTGGGATGGTCCGGCCTCGATCGCTTTTACCGATGGTACGATGATGGGAGCAGTGTTAGACCGCAATGGTTTACGTCCTTCCCGTTACTACGTCACCAAGGATGACCTAGTAATTATGGCATCGGAAGCGGGAGTTTTACCCATTGAACCGGAACGCGTCGCTTTTAAAGGTCGTCTGCAACCCGGCCGGATGTTCCTTGTGGATATGAAAGAAGGTCGTATCGTGGCCGACGAGGAGATAAAAGAAGGTATTGCCAAAGCTCATCCCTATCGCCAGTGGTTAAACGAAAATTTAGTCAATTTAGATGATTTACCGGCTGTGGAAACTGCCTCACCTGAAACTCCTGTTTCCCTAATTCAACAGCAAACCGCTTTCGGTTACACTTTTGAGGAATTACGTCTTTTATTAGCCCCCATGGGCCGGGATGGAGTGGAAGCAGTGGGTTCCATGGGTTCCGATACGCCCCTAGCCGTCTTGTCCGATCGGCCAAAACTGCTTTATGATTACTTTCAGCAGTTATTCGCCCAAGTCACTAACCCCCCGATTGACTCGATTCGCGAGGAAATTATCACCTCTCCCATCACCACTATCGGTGCGGAAAGAAATCTCTTGGACCCGCAGCCAGAAAGCTCTCACCTGATTAAACTTAACTCTCCCATCCTCACTAACGCCCAATTAGCGCGTTTACAGGGCAATAGCGAATTTAAAACCGTTACTATTGCCATTCTCTTCGATCCCACTTCGGGAGTCGAGGGAATGCGTAGCACAATTGAGGCAATTTGTCAAGAGGTGGACGAGGCAATTTTAGCAGGCGCGAGCATTATTATTTTAAGCGATCGAGGTATCGATAAAAATCACGCCCCGATTCCCTCACTGCTGGCCGTTGCCGGTTTACACCATCATCTCATCCGGCAGGGAACCCGCACCCGCGTCGGCCTTGTCTTAGAATCGGGCGAACCCCGGGAAGTGCATCACTACGCCCTTCTCCTCGGTTATGGTTGCGGTGCGATTAATCCCTATCTAGCCTTTGCCACCCTCGGCAGTATGATCGAGGAAGGTTTATTGGTAGGAGTTGACCACCAGACCGCCTGTAAAAACTACATAAAAGCCGCCACCAAGGGCGTAATTAAAGTGGCCTCTAAAATTGGCATTTCTACCCTGCAAAGCTACCGTGGGGCGCAAATATTCGAGGCTATCGGCTTAAATCGATCGGTAGTCGATCGCTATTTTACTTGGACAGCTTCCCGCATTGAAGGGGCCGATTTAGCAATTATTGCCAAAGAATCCCTGCTCAGACATGGCCACGCTTTCCCCGACCGGGACGTGAACGTGCATACCCTCGATATTGGCGGTGAATATCAATGGCGTAAGGACGGGGAAGCGCACCTCTTTAGCCCAGAAACCATTCATACCCTGCAACAAGCGGTAAAATTGGGCAAATACGACCTCTTTAAGCAGTATTCCCAACTGGTCAACCAACAGAATCAAAAATTCTTCACCCTGCGGGGACTATTAACCTTTAAAAACCGGGAAAGTATCCCCATCGAAGAAGTGGAACCGATTGAAGCGATTATGAAACGCTTTAAAACCGGGGCCATGAGTTACGGGTCCATTTCCAAAGAGGCCCACGAATCCCTCGCTATTGCCATGAATCGTATCGGTGGCAAGTCGAACACCGGGGAAGGGGGCGAAGATTCCGAGCGCTACACTTGGACAAATGAACAGGGAGACTCGAAAAATAGTGCCATTAAACAGGTGGCTTCCGGCCGTTTTGGTGTCACCAGTCTTTACCTCTCCCAAGCGCGAGAATTGCAGATAAAAATGGCCCAGGGGGCAAAACCGGGCGAAGGCGGTCAATTACCGGGTAAAAAAGTCTATCCTTGGATTGCCAAAGTCCGTCACTCCACCCCCGGAGTCGGTTTAATTTCTCCCCCACCCCACCACGATATCTACTCCATTGAAGACCTAGCGGAGTTGATTCATGACCTAAAAAATGCCAATCGTGCGGCGAGAGTGAGCGTAAAACTGGTTTCTGAGGTGGGAGTCGGTACAATCGCCGCCGGAGTCGCTAAAGCTCACGCAGACGTGGTTTTAATCTCTGGTTTCGATGGTGGGACCGGTGCATCTCCCCAAACCTCGATTAAACACGCGGGTTTACCCTGGGAGTTGGGACTAGCAGAAACCCATCAAACATTGGTGTTAAATAATCTTCGCAGTCGCATTGCGGTGGAAACCGATGGTCAGATGAAAACCGGCCGCGATGTGGTGGTAGCGACCCTATTGGGGGCCGAAGAATTCGGGTTTTCGACCGCGCCACTGGTAACGTTAGGCTGTATTATGATGCGGGTTTGTCATCTTAATACCTGTCCGGCGGGGGTAGCGACCCAAGATCCGTTATTACGGAAGAATTTCATCGGGGATCCTGAATATACGGTGAATTTCATGAAATTTATCGCCCAGGAAGTGCGGGAAATTATGGCCGAATTGGGATTCCGCACCTTAAATGAAATGGTGGGGCGAACTGATGTATTAGAGCCGAAACAGGCTGTAGAACATTGGAAAGCGAAAGGAATTGACCTAACTCCGATTCTCTATCAACCGGAGGTAGAGCCAGAGGTAGGACGTTATTGTCAGATTCCCCAGGACCACGGTTTAGATAAGTCCTTGGATATAACCGTTTTACTGGATTTATGCAAAGATGCCATTGAAAAAGGCGAAAAAGTCAAAGCGACACTACCGATTAAAAATATTAACCGCGTGGTGGGGACGATTTTAGGCAACGAAATCACTAAACGTCACTGGGAGGGTTTACCCGAAGATACCGTACATCTCCATTTTCAGGGCAGCGCGGGGCAGAGTTTCGGTGCTTTTGTTCCCAAAGGAGTGACACTGGAGTTAGAAGGGGATGCTAATGATTATGTGGGTAAGGGTTTAAGCGGTGGCAAAATCATCGTTTATCCCCCCAAAGGTTCCACTTTTGCGGCCGAGGAGAATATTATCATTGGTAATGTGGCTTTATACGGTGCGACCAGTGGTGAGGTGTATATTTCTGGGGTTGCTGGGGAACGTTTTGGGGTGCGTAACTCTGGGGTGACTACGGTGGTTGAGTCCGTTGGCGACCACGCTTGCGAGTACATGACGGGGGGTAAAGTCGTTGTTTTAGGGCCCACCGGTCGCAATTTCGCCGCCGGAATGAGTGGTGGTGTGGCCTACGTCCTCGATGAGTCGGGGGATTTCGCCACTCGTTGCAATCCTCAAATGGTAGCTTTAGAGGCACTAGAAGGGGAAGAAATCGACGATTTACGCGAGTTAATTCAACGCCATGCTGATTACACCCAAAGTCAAAAAGCGTCCCTAGTTTTAGCAAATTGGTCGGAAATGTTGCCCAAGTTTGTTAAGGTAATGCCCAAGGATTATAAGCGGATGTTGCAGTGTATTAAAGAGGCGTTAGATTCTGGTTTAACCGGCGATTCTGCTCTCGATGCGGCTTTTGAAGCTAATGCACGCGATGTGTCGAGGATTGGCGGTAGTTAGAGTTTAATGGGGGCTGAATAAGCCCCCTACTACTGAAATACAGGGAAATACTTTAAAAATAATAGTTAAATAAAACGTTTTTAATCTACTACTGCTAACTTAAGATACCTTAAAATTTTTCTTGTTATTTGAATGAACAATTGGGAAAATGTTATGATAAAATTTTAACTTAACCATGTCCCATTAAATCGAAATTTTTATCATGAAAAATAAACAAATAAAAGCATTTTATTTTATCTCTTTCCCTTTTTGCTAGTAAATGAATTGAATTCAATGTCACTAGCTGCTGGTTCTTATGGCATTAGAGTAATTAGTTCTAATACTCTATACGAATGTAAAGGATTACTTCTAGAGATTAAACTAGATGTAGGTAATGTGTTCTCTGCACGAAGCGAAGTGACTATAATATGTATGGAGTCATTGAATAAAGCAGAATGGGTGTTAAAGGCCGCTGCTCAATGTAGTTTAGATCCACCTCCCACCTGTATTGATGGAAAATTAGAGCTATCTTTAAAAGAGTCTGTGGAATATAAATATATTGATGATATTAATATTCGCTCGACAAAACCTCATTTATATCAAGCCCAAAAGTCTGTTTTAGGAAATGATTGTAATGCTATACAGTTCAACCAATATAATTATTGGAAATGCAATAATTATACCGATTTACAAAATCTTTCATTCTCAACAACTGGAGATACAAAGCTGATCTACTTGGGAGAGTTTTATGATAATTTTTATGATTTTATTAGTCCATATTTGTCCGATATACCTTTTGATTTTATAGACGTATTTAAAAGACGATACACAGCTACTCCTTAAACGAAATAATATAAAGATTATGAATTACAAAGTCCACCCCAATGGAATTTTGCCACAACATATTCTCAAAGAAAAACTATCGGCGGGAGACGTGGGAAATTGGTAGAAAAACATCAAATCGAGGGATTAGAAATGGAGTATAGTGTCGAATTTTTTGATAGGTTGGGAAAAACGATTACTGTTGTCACCCTGCCCGAAAGTTCCCTCCGTTTCCCCACCCCGCTAAGAACCCGTGTTAAACTGATGAATTATGCTAGTGTCTAGAAGCGACCTATGCCGAACTTAACCTTAAGCAACGAACAAGTGATCGAATTAGTCAAACAACTCCCCGAAGACCAGAAACAGGAAGTTTATAAAATTCTCATCCTCAGTCAGTGGAGACAGTTGGAACCAGTATTTAATGAAGGAGCAGAAAGAGCTAGAATCGTAGCCAAAGAACGCGGCTATGATTGGGATACCATGACGGAAGACGAAAGAGAAGAATTTATCGATGAAATCGTTCACGAAAAATAGTGACCTATGTAGTTGTTTTTGATACAAATATATTAATCTCTGCTTGGCTGTCTAAAAACAGCCCTACATTTTCTTGATTATCGTTAGCGAAGACGGGATCGGTATCTTCAGTAACCTGCCAAGAGATTTTAGACGAATTAACCGAAAAACTTCAGCAGAAATTTCAAATATCTGAACGGGGACTTAGAGAATATATCGCAGAAATTCGTCAATTTTCTAGCCTTGTTCCGATAACGAGACAACTTAGAGCCGTTCCCAACGATCCCGATGACGATATGATCATAGAGTGTGCGATCGCTGGCAATGCTACCCATATTATCACGGGGGACAAACATCTTCTTTCACTGGTTGAATATCAAAATATTCAGATCGTAAAGGCAAAAGATTTTCTGGACTTTTTAGATCAAAATAATAACCATCAATTATGAACTTTACTCAATGTGATTTTATTAAAAGACATTCTAGAAGAAGAATTATCCAATGGAAACGTGGGAACATTAGTAGAAAAACATTAAGTTGAGGGATTAGAAACGGGGTATAGTGTCGAGTTTTTCGATAGGTTGAGAAAAACGATCGCTCTCGTCACCCTGCGGGAAAGTTCCCTCTGTCTCCCCAGCAATTCTCATTTTGAAAAAAATCAGATAAAATTCTCTTATTTAAATAGAGAACTTGTGTAGAAGCATTATTTTTTGACAGATAATTATCATCCAACGCTGGAGATAGACAGGTTTTAAGAACTCTGTCCATGAGAAATCGATTTCAACTCATAAATCTGGATGAAATTCTAACAAAATTTTTAGTTTTTTTTATAAATAACTTTCTTTTTCTCCTTCAAGAGATGTGACATTCTCAACTAGAATTTACTTTTTTGAATGGGACATATTCGGTGAGAATAAATGAGAAAAACTCCGACCAATTCTTAAACCAAATAAATTTTAATAGGGTACGAATATCATTAAAGAAAGAAGTCCGAGTTACTAATAGCTCACGAATCTTTTGATAGGTGTAATTAACTAAATCCAAAACGGTATGGAATAAAAAAGCTAGTAAATTCAAAGACAATAAGAACTCGCACAAATGATTCTGACCATGACCAAAGTTATGCTCTAAATTATAACCGTGATTTTTAAGAACGTTATTGCCTTCATTTTCAACTTTCCATCTGCTGCGCCCAGCTTTGACAATTTCTTCGACATTATTTTCCGTGATTTTATGATTAGTTATCCAATTATTTTGGTAGATAATTTTCTGGGTTTTCTCATTAATAACAGTCACTTCACACCAATTAACTTCGAGACTTGAGTCGCCCTCTCTTAAGGGAACTCTAGAAGCATAACGATAACGATAAATTAGATTTTTTCGTCCATCCCATTGTTTCTTTTCAACGGTCGTAACTTCGCCACTTTTTTCTAAAAATTCTAGCCATTCATATAAAGTTTTAGGCGACGTTTCTAAACAAACAAAAATAAAACTATAACCTTGTTTTACCGCTAATTCACAAACAGGTTCGTGAGAATATAAGTCGTCGCCTAAAAGAGTTACAGGATAACCATACTTATTTTTATGATTCTTATTTAACCATCTTTTAACCGCCGCATTTTCACAGTCTTGTTTTTGATGTCCATCTTGTTTTTTAATGAATTCTGGCTCTAAATTAATTACTTGTTTTTGCTTAGGAGAAACCACCATAGGCGTGACACAGCCATGAAAATAAGTTGTAGTTCCATTTCGATGATTATGACAGTTACAATGAGGGCAATGAATTTTCTTGGATGAGAAATATTCTGTGCCATCTAACGCCACTAAAATTTCTCCATCTAAGTAGAGAAACTTTTTCAAAACTCCCTTTTCCTTTAACCATTGATAGACTTTTTGAAAAGTCCTAGAGACATTAGAGGCTGGCACTGGATCTAACAGATTTCTTATTTGATTATCCCCAGGAATTTTTTCAATTGAAAATAAACTTTCAGCATTATCTTTTCCCTTATTGCTTTTCATTAAACGTTGATGGTCTAAAAAAGACGGCGACTGAGTAAAAAAGACTGAAAATGCAGCCATCACGGCATCTTCTACCTCATATTTTCTATTATTTCCAGGTTTCCTCTCATCGGGTAAATCATGTAATTCTTGACGTAAAAATTGCATTAATTCCGAAATTTCTAGGGTGGCCGCTTTTTGAGTCATCTTGGAATAATTTGACGTGCTGGTGGATTTCTAACTCACCCATTTTACCTTAGCTGACAATAATTATAAATTTTTATTTCCCTTGAATTCCCTATTCTAAAAACAGAACTATCTTCCTGAATTAACCCCGTTCATTCTCAGCCAACCTCTTTGATTGCTTGAGTATTTATACTTAATTTGTCCAGCCAATTGTTTTTCTAGTGATCGCCTCTCCTCGAAAATAGTTACTTTGTACTATATTGCCCATGCCAAAATCGGGGTTAATGCTCTATTTATTTCAAAATGAGAATTGCTGCTGTCTCCCTACCCACAGAGACTGACCAAACGTTAGACCGGTAAACAACACTACCATCTAAAAGCTCGAAAGCGGGTTGCTACAATTGCAATAGGTGTAACTTCCATAGTTGACATCCTCACCGCCGTAAAACGGACGGTGATTCCCAAACCTCACGATTTAGGTTTCTGCTTCTTTCCCTTGCGGGGTTCCGCACCTGCCTTAACAGATTTACTCTGTTCTGGTCTTATGGTCGCTCTACAGACTGAC
>NZ_JADBTZ010000421.1:0-6495 GCF_020245885.1 Microcystis sp. M165S2
AGTTCTAAGTGAGCTTTCCAAAGAGTAAAAAGAGAGGATTGAACGCCAATTCCAGAGAATAATTTACCCGGGTCAATACCAATGGCAATCGGTTGGGTTTTGTTGTTAGAGGATTCAGTGGTTAGCTGGACATAGAAAATACCTAAGTCGTTGAATTTACCGATGGCTTTTCCTTCTTTAATCCACCGTCTGGCCCGACTGGGTTTGGTGGGCATTAACGACTTTCCGTCTTTTGAGATAACAGGAACTCTTGCCATGGAGATAATCCTTAAGAGTAAAGTTAATGTCCCTTACCGCAACACAATCAAGATGTCTTGTCTAACAACGCTTTACCAATAAAGCTTAGAGGGAATCCGAACTAGGGAAGTATTCGGAGGTCTGTGCCAGATTGTGTCTCGATGCGGTAGTCTCTACTTGCGTCGCCTAAATTGGTCTAGGCAAGCCCCGTCGCTTTTAGGGCGGGGTTAGTGACAATTGTTTACCTCACACACACCAAAGAAAAGGCAATGGCTCACCAGAGCTAATGAACTATGATAATTTACCTCAGCACTGATAGCCCTCAATCGATTAACTGCAATTTTTTAGGCAATTATTGGGCTTAAATCCTGTGAGGAAGTCAAGGGCTGCGGCCAATTAAAAGCCTCTCTCCCCATCTTAGCCTAAGACTCGAATGGCTGGCTAAAATTTTCAACAATTCGCCAAAATCTCCCCAGTTTCAACAGCTAACCGAATTAATATTGATCAACCCACCAGTTCCATCAGAATATTGCCAGGATAAATAGGTTCGGAAATTGAAGATTGAGAGAAAACTTGTGCGGACAGACAACAATCCGGCGCAGTCCGGAACAACAACCGGAAGCATTCAGTCTTAGAATATTGGGACTAGCACGTCTATTTTTACTGCAAAAATCGTCTTATAGATTAAAGATTATGAAAGCCAGATTATCGATCGCCCTAACCGCCCTAATGACCTTGGGCATAACTGCCACACCAGCGGTCAACTTTGACGAACAGGACATCGAGCAGACCCAGGTAATAGCGATCGCTCGTCCCTACGGAGGTAATAAATTTGACCTGCTAGTATTGGAACAAATCCAGGGAAAACAGAAGTGTTGGAGCGAAAGCGGCTCAAATCCCGTCATGATCGACCCGCTGCTCCTCAACTTTGACTTTACCGGCATTTGTCGCCGCGCCACCGATAGTAATGGTTATTCTATCCGTCTCGATGGCCGGGATTTTGGGCTAGATTACATCCTGCGTATTGTGGAACGCAATGGCCAATTATACTTAGTGGGAACTCCCCGGGATGCTCGCAGACCGGAATTAGTGGTGGGAAGAACCCGAGGAATGCAAACAGGATTTATGAAAATTATCCTCGAACCGGGTTGGAGATTTAGCCGTCGTACTTTCCAAGGCAAAAGTTTAGGCCACTTCTACTTTAGCGGCAAAGAAGCGGAAGTTCTCGCAGCTGGCGGCAGACCTCCCATCAACGAAACCACTCCCCCCCCCACTTCCGGGGCCAGTTTTCAGGATATTAGCGGCGATATCTATAAAACTGAGATTGAAAAAGCAATCGCGCTTGGGGTAGTGGCCGGTTTTAAAGAAGATAACACCTTCCGCCCCGAAAATCCCGTCACCAGGGAACAATTCGTCTCGATGATTATTGAAGGGATGGGAACTGTCACCAAAATTAACCTAGAAGCGATTCCCCCCGGCAGCGGCAGTTTTAACGACGTAGAAGCGACGCGCTGGAGTGCCCAAAAAATCCAATGGGCCCGGGCTAATGGTATTGTTGCTGGCAAAGCTAACGGCGAATTCCGTCCCACCGACCCCATCACTAGGGCCGAATTGATGGCGATTCTCAAACAGGCCGCCACCTACCTGAAAACTCAGCAAAAACAAGCCCCCGATTTAGCCCAAACTAAAACCCCCGTCAATTTTTCTGATACTTCCGGTCATTGGGCTGCCAGTTTAATTACCCAGATGTCGGGATTTTGCGGTGTGGCCTCTCCCTTGAACGAACAGGGTAGTTCTTTTGTACCAAATGACCCCGCCCGTCGTAACTACGCAGCAGCCGCCATTGTCCGTACCCTCGATTGTGTTAAAACCGCCAAAAAATAACGGCCTCTCCTCAATCAGGGTTTGCTGAAAAAGTTTTTCCTAGGGGTAGGGTGTGGGGTGTGGGGTTTTATCCATTTTTAGGTGGTCAATTACCTAATTTTCAGGGAAAAAGTCCCCCAATTTTCCCCCCGCTCACTCCCAGGCCCCGAACTTTTTGATTTCAAAAAAGCCTAGGCACTCATGCAAAAGGAGGAATAAATAATCAGTCTTTAATAACCAGATTTAATATAATTACTGTTTACTGATCACTGCTTACTGATCACTGATTACTGTTTACTGGTCACTGATCACTGTTTACTGATCACTGATCACTGATTGTGGTTGTTAATTTTTACTTTAGGTATGCCGTCGAGTATTATCGCTAAACTGGGAAATAATGCACCTCGGCTAGACAAAATCCTATGGTAAAGCTGCTCGAAAATCCTCTCCGAGTGGGATTGCGACAAGAAAGAACCCCAGAACCCCTAATTTTAGTCATTTTTGGGGCATCGGGAGACTTAACCCAAAGAAAACTGGTTCCTGCCCTCTATCAACTGAAACGGGAAAGACGACTGCCGGCCGAATTAACCATCGTCGGTACAGCGCGCCGAGAGTGGAGTCATGATTATTTTCGCCAACAGATGCGCCAAGGCATCGAAGAATTTTCTGACGGGATTGGTAGTGAGGAATATTGGCAAGACTTCGCCCAAGGCTTGTACTATTTCCCCGGCAACATGGACGATCCAGAAAGTTACGCCAAAATGAAAGTCTTTCTGGAAGAATTAGACGGAATGCGGGGAACCCGCGGCAATCGAGTCTTTTATCTAGCGGTTTCTCCTAATTTCTTTCCCCCCGGCCTTAAAAACCTTGGGGCGGCCGGAATGCTTACAGACCCAATTAAACACCGGTTAGTGATCGAAAAACCCTTTGGCAAAGACCTCAGTTCTGCCCAAGTTCTCAATCGAGTCGTACAAGAGGTTTGTCAGGAGAACCAAGTTTATCGCATTGACCACTATTTAGGCAAGGAAACCGTCCAAAACTTACTGGTGTTCCGATTTGCTAACGCCATCTTTGAACCCCTCTGGAATCGTCAATTTATCGATCACGTCCAGATTACCGTGGCCGAAACCGTGGGAGTGGAGGATCGGGCCGGATATTACGAAAAATCGGGGGCTTTGCGGGATATGGTGCAAAATCACCTGATGCAGTTATTCTGCTTAACGGCGATGGAAGCACCCAACGCTATTAACGCTGATAGTATCCGCGGCGAAAAAGTCAAAGTCCTGCAAGCGACTCACCTGGCCGATATCAATAACCTAGAAAAATCCGCCATCCGCGGCCAGTATAAAGCCGGTTGGATGAAAGGAAAACCCATTCCGGGCTATCGGGAAGAACCGGGGGTTAATCCGGAATCCACCACTCCCACCTACGTGGCCATGAAATTAATCGTCGATAACTGGCGTTGGCAGGGTGTCCCCTTCTATCTGCGTACGGGTAAACGTCTGCCCAAAAAAGTTTCCGAGATTGCCATCCAATTCCGCAATGTGCCGTTATTAATCTTCCAATCGGCAGCCCAACAAACTAATGCAAATGTACTGAGTCTGCGAATTCAGCCTAATGAAGGTATTGCCCTGCGTTTTGAGGCAAAAATGCCGGGGTCGGAATTACGCACGCGCACGGTAGAAATGGACTTTAGTTATGGTTCCTCCTTCGGTGTTGCCAGCGCTGATGCCTATAATCGCCTACTTTTAGACGCTATGCTAGGAGATCAAACCCTATTTACCCGTTCTGACGAGGTAGAAGAAGCATGGCGCATCGTTACTCCCGCTCTCGCCGCTTGGGACGCTCCCGCCGATCCTGCCTCCGTACCCCAATACGAAGCGGGTACTTGGGAACCCACAGAAGCGGAATTTCTCCTTAACCGCGATGGCCGTCGTTGGCGACGACTCTAATACAGTGAACAGTAATCAGTGAGCAGTAATCAGTGAGCAGTAAACAGTAATCAGTGAGCAGTAAACAGTGAGCAGTAAACAGTTAAAAGGCAGCTCCGAGCTTGTCGCTTAATACTATTCACTAAAAACTCACACCTGATAACTGATAACTGGTAACTGATAACTGGTAACTGATAACTGATAACTGATAACTGGTAACTGGTAACTGATAACTGATAACTGATAACTGACATGACCACCCAAAGCCCCCCCATTGTCTCCCTGCAAGCACCGAAAGATGTTTCCATCGATGTGATCGAGCAGGAACTGCGCGATATCTGGCAATCCTATAATGATAATGAGGATGGTATGGCCGCCACCCGGGCCACCACCTTTAGCTTTATTGTCTATGAACCCGATGCGGTACAGGAATTGTTAACCCTTCTCGGCTATTACACCGGCCCGATTGATGGTATTGCCGGTCCCCGGACCCACGCCGCGATCAAAGTCGCCCAGAAGGACCTAGAACTAGAAGTAACCGGGCTTTCTAGCGATGAATTTGTCGCTCGGTTAAGGGCAGCCTGGGAAGCGGAAAAAAACGCCGAGGACGGGGCTAATCATCGTCAATACGCCGCCGATTTGGATGCGATTGGGGTCGCAGATGCGATCGCTGCTTCCAATCCCTGTCGCATTATTACCCTCTGTCCCACCGCCGAGGCCGATGAAGGGGTAAAAGCCTCCGTTTCTGCCTATTGTCCCGTCAACAAACGTAGTCAGAACACTTTAGTTTGCTGTGAATACGTCACTTTAAGCGGTACGGCGGAAGCTTTGGAACGAATTGGCGGCATTATTTCCGAGTTAACTATTCCCAGTTTGCCCAAATTTCTCTGGTGGAAAGCTAGTCCCGATGCGGAATATGGACTATTTAAGCGTCTGGCCAGTCAATGTGATACGATTATCGTCGATTCCAGCACTTTTCGGGAACCGGAAACGGAACTGCTGCAAGTGGGGGATTTACTAGCAACAGATGTACCATTGGCTGACCTGAACTGGAGTCGTCTCGCCCCTTGGCAAGAACTAACCGCCGAGGCTTTTGATCCACCGGAGCGCCGGGATGCTATTCTGGAAGTCGATCGCATCACTATTGATTATGAAAAGGGCAATCCTTGCCAAGCTTTTATGTTCCTCGGTTGGATGGCCAGCCGGTTACAATGGCGACCAGTGGGATATAGTCACCGGTCGGGAGATTACGCTATTCATCGGATTAGCTTCCTCGGTCAGGACCAGCGTTTAATTGAAGCAGAATTAGCTGGTATTCCCGTGGCCGATTGGGGTGAGGTACAAGGGGATCTGATTAGTATTAAACTCAGTTCTACTAATCTTCAGGCTGATTGTTGTACGGTAATTTGTTCGGGAACTACCGGCTGTATGCGGATGGAAGCTTCGGGAGGGGCCCAATCTTGCCGCATTGAACAAGTAGCCCATCTGGAAGACCAAAAAACAGAAACTCTGCTAGGTAAACAGTTACAGCGTTGGGGCAAGGACGTGCTTTATCAAGAAAGCATGAAAGTCACCGGCGCTATCCTCAAATTATCCCGACCGGATTAACAAATTAGCAACAATAATCCCACCCACTTTGGAGAGACCTGGTTAACAAGGTCTCTCGATATTTATACGGCAGTCAGCACCTGATTAAAACCGATAATTGTACCTTTTCAGAAAACAGGTTATTATAAAGACAGAGCTTTGCTTTCAAGGGGGCAATATGGTCGCAACCACTGAGAAACGCTACACAGTCGCAGAATACTTTCAACTAGAGGAAACTGCCACCGACAGACACGAGTATCGAGATGGAGAAATTATTATTATGACTGGGGGAACTCCTAACCATAATCGCATTGCCTTGAATTTCTGTAGAAGATTTCCCTTAACTATCCAGAATCAAGCCTATGATATATTTATCACCGATCTACGCTTGGCCATACCCACCTATAATTTATACACCTATCCCGATATTATGATCGTTAAGGGAGAACCAATTCTTGAAAGAGGACGCACCGATACGATTACCAATCCACAGGTGATTATCGAGGTTTTATCAAAATCTACTCAAGACTATAATCGGGGTGATAAGTTTAAGTTTTATCGCTCTCTTAATAGTTTTGAAGAATATATTTTAATCGATCAATATGGTTATTATATCGAACAATTTCATAAAAGAGGTGATCATTGGGCATTTCGGGATTATCACGATCAAGAAGCGATTTTAACTTTGTTTTCTCTAGATTTTCAAATATCCCTGACAGATTTATATCAGCGGGTGGATTTTACCGAAATTTTGGGTTAAAGCCCCGTCCTTTTAGGACGGCTTTTTAAACTATAGCTTGTTAACTTAACTTTTATTGTGCTATACTGATTTTATCTAAGTACCCCCTGCGTAAAATGTTT
Organism: Microcystis sp. M165S2; assembly: GCF_020245885.1. Classification (NCBI taxonomy): domain Bacteria; kingdom Bacillati; phylum Cyanobacteriota; class Cyanophyceae; order Chroococcales; family Microcystaceae; genus Microcystis; species Microcystis sp. M165S2. The sequence continues at coordinate 6,480 of NZ_JADBTZ010000421.1, forward strand.
GTCTTAGAGTTTAAAG
>NZ_JADBTZ010000422.1:0-4054 GCF_020245885.1 Microcystis sp. M165S2
CAACCCCCAACCCCCACCGAAAAACTTTTTCAGCAAACCCTAATTAGTTAGTTATACGGCTCTCTTGGATTTGGTGGGTAAAATGTATTCTAAGATACATTTCTCCTAGCGAGGGGGTGGAAGAAACCACACCAGACACAAAGGACACAAAGATCGATCGATCCTATGTAAGTTAAACTGATCACACAGAACCTAGAAGAGCCGTTATACTAAATCTGGTTATTAAAGACTGATTATTTATTCCCCTTATGTAGCCTATATTCAACGGATTTAGTATTAGTTATCTTTATCTTTATCTTTATCTTTATACCTGTTTACTGTTTACTGATTAAGATGAATTTAGAAGCAATCATCCTAGAGGAAATTAAACAATCAGCAGCGGGTCGAATTAGCTTCGAGCGCTGGATGGATTTAGCTCTCTATCACCCCGATTATGGCTATTACGCCTCTGGAAAAGTAGAAATTGGCTCAAAAGGAGATTTTTTTACTTCCTCGTCCCTAGGAGCAGATTTTGGTCAATTGTTGGCAGAGCAATTTGTCGAGATGGCGGCATTTTTAGGCAATTCGCCGGGATTTACCTTAGTGGAAGTGGGAGCAGGTTCGGGAATTTTAGCGAAAGATATCCTTGATTATTTAAGTGATAACTATGCTGATTTTTATCAAAATCTCAGTTATATAATTATCGAACAATCTCAGAAACTCAGGGAAAGACAACAGGCAACTTTAGCGGGATATTCCCCAGTATCTTGGCAAAGTTGGCCGAATTTGACCGATAATTCCCTTGTGGGTTGTGTGTTTAGTAATGAGTTAATCGATGCTTTTCCTGTCCATCGAGTTGTGATTGAGTCAGGGGAATTGCGAGAAATTTATCTGGAATTGGGGGAACCTTTTCAGGAGATTATCGCAGATTTATCCAGCGACAGCATCAAAGACTATTTTGATTTAGTGGGGATAAATATTCCTTCCCCACTTTATCCGGAGGGTTATCAAACCGAGGTAAACTTATTAGCTTTAGACTGGTTAGAAACGGTTAATCGGAAACTCGATCGAGGTTATATCTTAACCATAGATTATGGTTACACTGCCGAAAAATATTATCATCCCCAAAGAAGTCAAGGAACCCTACAATGTTATCGACAACATCAGCGTCATGATCATCCTTATTTGTGGGTGGGAGAACAAGATATTACCACGCATGTGGATTTTACCGCTTTACAACGTCAAGGGGAGAAATTAGGCTTAAAAAATCTCGGTTTTACTCAGCAAGGATTATTTTTAATGGCTTTGGGATTAGGGGATAGATTAAATCAACTTTCTCAAGGAAAAATCGATATATTAACTATATTTCAGCGTCGAGATGCCTTACATCAATTAATCAATCCCACCGGTTTAGGAGGATTTGGAGTGTTAATTCAGGGGAAAGGAGTAGAGGAAAGAATACTTCAGGGGTTAAGCAAATAAATAAAAAAATAGGGCTGAATGCTGTTAAATTTCAGCCCCAAGAATAATTAAGCTCCTACAGATTCTTTAGCGGCATACATTACCTCTAAAGTTATTTCACCAATACCTCGCTCCCGGGCGAATTTTTCGGTATTTCGTTTGACTTTCCCCCGCACAAAACCGGGGATTTTCTGTAATTCTGCCGTCGCTTCCTTATTCCAATTTAGGTCAGAATCTGCCGAGATACCTTTAGTAATTACCTCTTTTGTATCATGACCACCGAATATCTCTAATAGGTGATCTTCCATACCCAAAGTAAAGGAATTATAGACCAAATCGGCGATCTGATTAGTGCCTTCGTAACCTAAGAAAGGTTTATAACCGAGGGGGAAATTTTGGATATGAATAGGTGCGGCAATTACTCCACAGGGAATATCTAAACGTTTGCCCACATGACGTTCCATTTGAGTACCAAATATCGCCGCCGGTTCCAACCGAGCAATAGCATCTCCTATCGCCCCATTATCATCGCTAATTAACACTTCATCGCAATATTCACTCACTTGTTCCCGGAACCAATCGGCATCATACTTACAATAAGTCCCCGCTAAAACCACATGGATTCCCATCTCTCTGGCGAGAATTTTTGTCATAGCGGCTGCGTGGGTATTATCACCAAAAACCACCGCTTTTTTGCCCGTTAAATTCTGACAGTCAATGGAACGAGAAAACCAAGCAGCTTGGGAGATATGCAGAGTTTGTTCATTGATAAAATCTTCGTAATCTACTGCCGCACCTTGGGCATTAATTACCTCTTGAATTTTGCGAATACAGCGCGCTGTTTCCACCACTCCCATGGGGGTAATATCAACGTAAGGCATGGCGAATTCACTTTCGAGATATTTGGCTGTCATTAATCCCACTTCTCGATAGGGAACCAGATTAAACCAAGCGCGGGGCAGATTTTTTAAGTTTTCTACGGAGGCAGCTTCGGGGATAATGTCATTAACTTCAATGTCCAAATCTGCCATTAACCGCTTTAATTCTGTGCGATCATGTTGGTTATGGAAACCGAGGGTGGTAATGCCGATAATATTAACCGAAGGTTTAGGGGTTTTCTGCGAGATAATTTCCCCCTTTCTCTGGGCCTTATCGAGATAATATTTGATAATTTGATAGAGAGTTTTATCGGCCGCTTGTAGTTCATTATAGCGATAGTGGTTGACATCGGCCAGCAGCACATCCCCCTCGGCATCCTGTCGCGCTCTTTCGACAAAGTTTTGTAAATCCTCTTGGAGAATGCTGGAGGTACAGGTGGGAGTTAAAACGATTAAATCGGGACTTTCTTCGCGATCTTTGCGAACAATATTATCGACGACTTTTTCTTGGGAACCCCGGGCTAAAACATTACGATCGACAATACTAGTAGTGACGGGGGTAAAATTACGCTCCCTTTCCAACATCGAGCGCATGACGTTAAAATAATCGTCTCCCAGAGGAGCGTGCATGATAGCATGAACATTTTTAAAGGAACTGGCGATCCTTAAAGTGCCAATATGAGCGGGACCCGCATACATCCAATAGGCCAATTTCATAGAGGGTTCTCCTACAGTCAGACTTTTTTGATTGTCTCAGACTTTACCGATTTAGGAGTGAACGCTTAACGGAAGATTACAAAAAGTCCCCATGCAGATTAAGTATCTTTTTGGGGAAAAATGACACAAATATTAATATTAACTTTTTTAACAATTTATGTCATTAGGGCAAAAATTTCTTTACCGACCGCTTGGTAACAAAGCCAACCGAAATTGGACCGGGGGTCGGGATAATCTTTGACGATGACTGCTTTTTCGGCCGCTCGTTCAAAAGCAACTAAACGGGGAATTTCTCGCTTAAATAGGGGTAATTTTGCTTCTTCTAGAGCTTTCCGCGCTTCTCGTCCTGTTTTTGTCCGTGAATCCACTTGGGTTAAAAGAACTCGATAATTATCGGTCATCGTGGACAGCAATTCTACCGCTTTAATCGTGACATCGATATCGAGATGATTGGGAGTGGTGGGTAGGATTAATAAATCGCTGCCCTGAGCTAAATCTTTTAGCTCGTCTGGCTCTGGCCGGGCCTGGGTATCGACGATAATATGAGTGTATTGTTTCACCAGTCCCGTCGCTCCAGCTTGGGACGCTACCATAAAAGGAAGGGTGTCTTCCCGGGACCAATGGAGAGCCGAACGATTTTTATCCGCATCGATCAATAAGGTGGGCGCTTTTTCCTGAAAATAGGCGGCCAAATGAATCGATGTGGTGGTTTTCCCGACCCCTCCCTTCAGTGCTACGACGGAAATAATCATGAACGGCTCGATGGAATAAATGGGTATTTTCTAGTGTACTCCCAGACGGACTGAAAACCGTCTAAGTTTCCGTTCAGAAAGGCTATCAGTCAGGATTCTAGATTTTTGAGCGTGGCTGTCTCGACATTATCGAAAATTTGGGTTAAAACCCCGTCGTTTTACGACGGCTTTTCTTGATCTTTAATATAGCACTTAAGAACTTCCAGGGTTGCACCTCCTACAGAAGAAACAAAATAACTAGGAGACCAAAGAGCATCTTTCCCATAG
>NZ_JADBTZ010000423.1:0-12463 GCF_020245885.1 Microcystis sp. M165S2
CGAGCGCGGCTGGTTATGGTGCGAAACCTTAGGCTATTGGTTGGGAACTTGGGAGGGGACTATTGACCGAGAAACGGCAATTTGGGCGAGATTTTATGACCCGGAAGGCAATTTAATCCCCTTGCCAGAAGAAGCGGCACAGGAGCAAGCGGCCGCAGCACAAGAGCAAGCGGCCGCAGCACAAGAGCAAGCGGCCGCAGCACAGGAGCAAGCGGCCGCAGCACAAGAGCAAGCGGCCGCAGCACAGGAGCAAGCGGCCGCAGCACAGGAGCAAGCGGCCGCAGCACAGGAGCAATTAAATGCTACTCAGCAAGCTCTGGAAACGGAAAGACAGCGTTCTCAACAGCTGGCGGCTCGTTTGCGAGAAATGGGGATAGAGCTATAGTATAGCTGTATTTGTTTAGGTGAGGAGGTAAACTACTGGTGTTCCTCCTCGCTTAAAGTCGGTTAATTTCTCCTTTCACGGTTGAGGGATCCTGCAATCCCAGTGTATTTGAAATCTAGCTCGACACCTGTTTGCTGCTGTGATTACCTTTTGACCAGTGGGTAATTATTGATCAGAGTTTTCTTTTATTCTTCCTTAAACAGTAAACAGTGAACTGAAAACTCACATCTGATAACTGATACCTTTCTCGGAGTCTCAACTAGGAAATTTATTTGGCACGACTACTTATACTTATATGTCTAATCTATCTTTGGGAGCGCAACCTCCCCTCGAATTTATCCCCCCTGACCTTAATCCCTTGCTTTTAAAGGGATGTCAAATCTTTTTACCTCTTTGGTTACAAACTCAAACCAACTTAAGAGAAATTTCCGCCGCCAATCTAGAAACTTTAATCACATTTTATCAAAAAAGTCAAGAGAAAAAAGTCCGTTTACTGCTTGCTTTCCGTCATCCCAGTATTAACGATCCCTACTGTATGGCCTATCTTTTATGGAAATTAGTACCCAAAAAAGCCCAAGAGTTAGGAATAAAATTAAACACTCCAATTCACGCTCATTTTATGTATGATCGAGGGATTCCTTTATGGGCTGGAGAAAGGGTAGGATGGTTATATTCTAAGTTAGGTGGCACACCAATTCAACGGGGAAAAGCCGATTTAATCGGATTGCGATCGGCTCGTCGTTTATTATTAGAAGGAGATTATCCTTTAGCCGCTGCCCCGGAAGGGGCAACTAACGGACATAATGAGCTTGTTAGTGCTATTGAACCGGGTATTTCTCAATTGGCTTTTTGGGGGGTGGATGATGTCAAAAAAGCTAAACAACAGCAAGAAGTAATTATTTTACCTATTGGTATTCAGTATTTTTATCTGACTCCAGTGTGGCAAAAAATCGAGCAAATTTTAACTAATTTAGAAACCGATAGCGGTTTAGAATCAATCCCGAATTCATCCCTAGAAGAAAAGGTTTTATACGACCGTCTTTTTCGGTTAGGAGAAAGATTATTATCTTTAATGGAGGATTTTTATCGAGATTTCTACTATCAATCTTTGCCTGTAGTACCTGCCAATGGCGATGATCCAAACGAAACCCTAGCCAAACGTTTAGCCAATTTATTAGATGTGGCCCTACAAACCGTAGAAAAGTATTTTAATGTTTCTCCTAATGGTAATGTAATCGATCGCTGTCGTCGTTTGGAACAAGCAGGATGGGAACGTATTTATCGCCAAGAATTAAAACCCACTCACTCTATTTCTCCCCTTGAATTAGGATTAGCTGATCGCCTGGCTGATGAAGCTAATTTAAAAATGTGGCACATGAGAATTGTCGAAAGTTTCGTGTCAGTAACCGGTTATTATGTCAAAGAAAAACCCACCGTAGAAAGATTTGCCGAGACAATTTTATTACTCTGGGATTTAGTGACAAGAATTAAGGGAGGTAATCCCTTTTTTCGTCCCCAAATTGGTCAACAAAAAGCGATAATAACTATTGGTAAACCTATTTCCGTATCCGAGCGCTATGCCGATTATAAAAGTGATCGACGCTCGGCCGTAGCACAATTAACCCAAGATTTACAAACCAGTTTAGAAAGTTTAATTATTCATCAGTAGATAATTAGGGTTTGCTGAAAAAGTTTGTTGGTGGGGTTAGGAGTCAGTTATCAGATTTGAGTTATCATACTAAATCCGTTGAGCATAGGCTACTTATGAGGACAGGCACTCATGCAATAGGCAATAGGCAAAAGGGGGAATAAATAATCATTCTTTAATAACCGGATTTAGTAACAGTTATCAGTTCACTGATTACTGTTCACTGAGAAAACTCCCCAATTCCCACTCCCCAATTCCCACTTCCCACTTCTCCGGGAAAAACCTTTTCACCTAGCTCTAGTATAGGAGATAGTACGGAAATCTGGAAAAACTTAATACCGAAAACCCTACCCCAGTCAGAGAATATTTCATCTATCCTAAAAGTGTAGAGATAAACCAACATCTCTAGCGTTAAGAAAACTTCGGAGGTGAATTATATGGCACTTATACGTTGGGAACCTTTCAGAGAAGTAGAAAGCCTACAGAAAGAAATGAATCGCTTGTTTGACCGTCTTGTGCCGACTGATGTAGGCAATGGCGAAAAAATGGGGTTGTCCTTCATCCCAGCGGCGGAAATAACCGAAACACCAGAGGCAGTTCAGATTAAACTGGAAATACCTGGTATGGAGGCCAAAGACCTCAACCTAGAAGTAACAGCCAATAGTCTGACCATTAATGGTGAAAGGAAATCGGAAATTAAAACCGAAGAAGAAGGATTTACCCGCACTGAATTCCGTTATGGTAAATTCCATCGGGTTATTCCTCTACCAGTCCGGGTTGATAACAATAACGTGACTGCTGAATACAAAGATGGCATTCTCAATCTCACCCTCCCGAAAGCGGAAGAAGAAAAAAATAAAGTGGTGAAAGTGTCCATCAATCCTACCACTGCTCAATGATGTAGCACTCATCGTCTGGTCTTAAGCGAAAAAGTTAACCTAGTCCGATTAAACCAAAGCGGGAGTATGCTTTGATACTCCCGCTTTTAGCTTCCATCTGCCTAACCCTTTAATTTAAAATTTCTAACACTGCTTGGGGTGATAATTTATCTTTAAACCAGATAACCTGAGCGGGTAGATTTTGAAATTTAACTCCAGCTTTTTCTAGATTTAACCGTTCCGATACGGCTAAAATTAGATTATTTGCTTGGGCCGATTTAACCTGTAAAAATTTCTTTTGTAGGTATTCTGGTCGCCAATAACCAACAATTTCGAGGAGAAAAACGCGACCATCGGGATGCAATAAACGGAAATCGGGAATCATCACTCCTCCGGGTAAAGGCACTAAATCCACTTCCCTTTCTAACTGCCATTCAGTTTTTAACTGTAACCAACGTTTAGCGAAAGATTCCTCTAACATACTATCGTAGGGTTTCCCGGGGGAATAGTGGGACACCAGACCACAGTTATCCTCTAAATTGAACTGTTGTTTTTTAATAGTTCCTGTATAGGAATCTTTATACTGTAATTGTGCCTTCAGATTCCAGTGAGTAACATGGAGTACGGCAGGAATTAATTTAGCGATTTCAATGCCATAACGACTATTAGCTTTAAATAAACTGGTTGGACCATCGATAGTAATAGTAAATCCCGTGTCGGCATCCCCTTCGATATAAGTCATTAAACGAAATAGTTTTAGATAGCGAAAGAGATATTTATATTCCCCCGGATCGTTGCGGTGGACGTTGATAATTAAATAACTGGCCCGATAAAAAATACCTTGAATTTGCGAGAGGTTAAAACGATGAATTAGGTTTTCGGGGGTAGGAGCATCAAATTGAGTGAGAATTTTATTCTCTGCTAAATCAGCATAGAGTCCTTTTTCTAGAGCCACTGGAAAAATTTCTTGATTTAATTCTTGGCTGAGTTGCTGGGCAATTTTCTCCAGAATTAGCGATCGATTTTGCGGAATAGGAACAAAGTTGGCCGCTTGTTCAAAAACTCTTTTTCTTAATTCCTGCGGTTCTAAGGGACTAATAATCTCAAAGGTGGCAAAATGATTGGTTAATAGGTGAGCAAATCCCCGTTTAATTTTATAATCGGGACTGTCTCCCTCCAAGATTAGGAGTTTTTGGCTTAATTCTCCCTTAGTTTGACCGATACTTTCCTGAAAACAGGTGATTTGTTCTTGGGCGATCGCCAGATAATCGGTCGCGAGCGGTAAGCGTTTGGGAATAATTGTCTCGCCATTTTGACGGGAAATCAATAAATCGGTCGGTAACATGGCAAGCTAGAGAAGAATAATCAGATGGGGAGAGGTGGGACGACAAGGAAAGGTCGAAACCCCAAAAATCCCCCGATTCTAACTATTTTGGTCGAGATAACGCTCTAAATCTTCGATCACACGGGTTAATTCTGCTTCTGTGGTTAAGCGTAGGCGATCGTCACGAACCGTTAACAAAACTTTAGCCGAAAAAGGACTCGGATAAATATTGGGATTACAAAACACTTCCAGAAACACATCACCAGTGTGCTGATATTCCAGCGGTTTTTGGGGTTGGGGTTTACCCCCACTAGCGGCATTACTGGCGATCGCTTTCAGGCGATCAAGTAAAATATTAATTTCCCTTTGCAAATCCAAGGCAGCACTGGAACTGAAACGAAAAGTAACGGAACCTTGCAAGAGATTAAGAGTTAAAGGAATCATGGAAAAAATCAGGTTAGGAGAAAGCCTGAAGTTAATTATATTGATTTCTGGAGATTTGGGGAAACGGGAGTATCTCATTTATGCAAGTGAGTAATTATACTTGTCCCTAAAACTGGTTTCTAGCAAGGCTTTCAAAATAGCTTGACATAAAACCTGATTTAGGGGTTACAAAGGTGAGATGCTCCCGGGGAAAGGGGAAACTGGGTGAAGTTACCTTGAATGTCGGATTGAAGGAACCCTTTTGTTTTACCGATGAGATGAAAATCCGACCAATATGGGACAGCGAAGCACAGCAAGACGGCGTACTGCTACGCAGTGCCTTCGGCATCGCACTAATGAGAAGATAAGGAATAGGTGGGTTGATTAGGAATTTTATTGAGGGTTTGACAATCCATTAAATATTGTTCAATGGCGGTTTTAAAAGCCTGTTCTAGTTCATCAACGGAAAGACCATCAAAAACAATAATATCTTCTGTGTTGATGACGCGACCAAAAAATAAGCGATCGCTTTCATCGTATTCAATCACAGCTTCATAGTCTTTGTATCGCATTAATCTACTCCTGCTTTAATTAGAAATTCACGAAGAGCTTTAATTTGGTATCTTTTTAGTTCTTTTTGGGGGTGAGGGGAATGAATGTTAAGGGAAATTTTGTTTAGGTCAAATCGAACTCTTGAGCCATCGCCTTGAGTAATTATACCTCCCAATGACTGAATTAAATTAACGACATCATCCCAAACGATGTTACGGCGGATGGGATCAACAAAAATAGCATCATAGGTTTTTCGCTGTTTTTTGTTCATTCGCTAATTATAGCTTGATTACTAACTTAAGATTTTAACAATAAAAATGATCGTCTCTTCTTTACTCTAAATCAAAACAGCGATCGCTCTATTGCCCTTTACATCCGTCCTCATGATTTAACCAAAAAAGGGGCTTTTAACCCCTCTTAAAAATTGCGTTATAAGAGCGGCGTACTGCTACGCAGTGCCTTCGGCATCGCACTAGACCAAATCAGCGATCGCTCTCACTTCGATTGTGAAGCCGTTCCAAACTTTGATGACGTAAATCCACTTCGATCATGGCAATTAATTCATCAAATTTCAAGGTCACTAAATCTACTTTTCGGCAGACTTCTCGCCATCTAGCGATACTTTGAGTTCTCGTTTGTAGATCAGGAATACAAGATTTATCGGTCATCATAACCTGCAATTTTTTCTGGTTTCAGATAAATTTGCCGTCACGACATCGGCTGAGATTTGAGCTTGTTCGATGGTTTCCGCTAACAACTCTAGGATAGCAGAAGGAGCGATTGGATAGTATTCAGAGATTCTTAGGGTTAAAGTATGAAGACGAGAGTAAGGATTTCTTAATCTTTCCAGACAATTCTCAATTTGTTCTAACTCTGGTAGTGTCTCCTCTGTTTCACCATGACGATCGAAAAGACTAAATTCGCTGTTTTTCGTTTCGGCAATCAGTTCTATGAGCCGTCGTTGTAAGCTAAAAATAGTGGTTAATACTAGGAGACAGTTTAGCCAAAAATCCAAAACTCCCTTCATTCGCTTGACTGTTTCTTATCGTACTGTATCATCTACAAGATTATCCTCGGGTCAATTTAAAGAATACAAAAACTGTCAGAACAATTATCCCTGCCCTTCCCCCATGATTCCTGCTTGCCGTAATAATTCCAGGAGCCGTTCATTTTCCTGTTCTGCTAAATTGGCCCGTTGCCGTTCTGCCTCTGCGGTTTGCTCTGCTAAATTAGCTCTTTGTTGTTCTGTCTGTGCGGTTTGCTCTGCTAAACTAGCCCGTTCGGATAACTCTAGGGTTGTTAAAAAACGATTACCCTGGGGAGCATAAATTTCTAACTGCTCCTGGTTTAACACAAAACGGATGTCTAACCGGGGACTAACCCAATCCGTCGCCATTTCGATCACTTGCAACTTGTTGGCCCTGCGCTGATAACCAGCAAAATCCACCCGTTCAGGGTCATAGATATAGTATTCCTCTACCCCATATTGTTCATAAAACCCTAACTTTTTGGCCATTTCCTTGAGGGTATTTCCCGGCGACAAAATCTCGAACACCACCTGGGGTGCAATATTTCCCTCCTGCCACTGACGATAGGAGCCGCGCTCGCCTTTAGGCCGTCCAAAGACCACCATCACATCGGGAGCCACGCGAATATCTGGACGACCCTCGACGGGATACCACAGTAAATCCCCCGCCACAAACACATCGGAAGCATCTCGAAATACACAATCAAGATTTTCCTTAATCAAGACAATCCAGCGAAATTGCAAGGTATTATCGGCCATCGGTTGTCCATCACTGTCAGGATAAATAACGGCTCGGTTTAGGGCTACGGTCATGGGTAGTGGCTCCCAACGCTCAAAGGTTATTTTAAAAGGGGGTTAGTCGGGGAAAGATTACTGTCGGTTAGCGAAAGCTCGTCTCCGCGATTAGATTGCAACAGCCCCGATCGCCCCAGTAAATCTATATAATCGAAAATATCCCTATCAACTTACCAACGCGGAACGAGATTAATCCGGCCTTCGTCCATTTCATCCATGAGTAACTCGAGGGCCTCGTAATCCACATCGGAAACGTAGCCACGACGAGCGAGGAGTTCATTAATTCCGTTCTCGATTTCTGGCGTGATTTGACGATAATATAGGGCTTGTTCCACTAATTGGCGGATAGTCGGCTGGGTATCCACAATTTTCTTACGCTAGTTCAATAAATCTAGTTTCTGTATCCTGCTTTACTTTATTTCAGCAAAAATACCAGTATAATGCTTGGTCATCATCAGTCATTCGGGATTAGAACTTAAACCTAACGACTTTCCCCTGATGTTCACCCGAGTAAGTCCTGATCACTGTTTCTCTTTACTGTTCGGATCCCAAGGTTAACCTGAAACCGGTTCCTTCCTAAAGGGGTAAAGATTAAGAAAAGATTAATCTTTTCAGGAGAGAGAAAATATATCAAGACGAAGGTTACGAAATCAGAAAGTTAGGACATAATAGCGGTATCTGATCTCCAGTTAAAAGGTTCATTTATGAATTTCAAAGCCCAGCCATGAAAAGTCCTGTAAAAGTCCCAGAAATTGCTCTATTTGAGCCAAACGGCTATATTACCGCCGCTAACGTCCTAGAATTTCAAGAGCAGCTCACCAATCTGGTTAACCGGAGTCGCTCTATCACTTTTCTGGTGGATATGAGTAGGGTGGAATTCCTCGACAGCGCTGGATTAATGGCTTTAGTTAGCGCCTTTCGTCTGGCTCAAAGTCAAGAAAAATCCTTCAATATCTGTTCTATTCCACCTTCAGTCAAGATTATCTTTGAATTAACCCAACTCGATCGGGTTCTCTCTATTTTCCCTAGCCGTGCTGACTTTGATGCTGTTATCACCCTCACCCAAGCGGCGTAAGCAGAGAAAATAGGGTTTCTCGCCGCAATTTCTCGGCTGCACTCTCAATTCTACCCGTAAATCACCTCTTGACCGGGCGGATTCCCATTTGTACAACCGACTCCTCAGGACAACAATTTTTTTCAAGGAGAGGCATTATACTGTTGAGATGGCTCTCCTCGTTTTTGGATATTATTTCTGGGACAAACCACCGTACACTTGTTCGGAGCAGCTCACAAAAGACTGTCTATTAAGAAATTCCATGACTTTAGTGATGACAGAGGGGAAGGGGGCCAAGATGGTAGATAGGTAATGAGTAGTAATTTCCTAGAATCCATGACAGTCAACAATCTCCAGTATGCTTATTTTCCCGGTTGTGTCGCCCAAGGTGCCTGTCGGGAACTATATTTATCCACGGCAGCCCTGACGGAAGCTTTGGGGATTAATTTAGTCGAACTCAAAAAAGCTGCCTGTTGTGGTTCGGGAACCTATAAGGAAGATTCGCAACTCTTGGAAGATGCCGTCAATGCGCGCAATATTGCCCTAGCGGAAGCCCTCAATTTACCCCTGTTGACTCACTGTAGCACCTGTCAGGGGGTGATCGGTCATGTGGACGAGCGCTTGAAGGAAGCAAAGCATAATAATCCCAATTATGTTGAGGAAGTTAATAATTATTTACAGAAAGAACATTGTTCCCCCTACCAAGGTACGACGACGGTTAAACACCTACTCTGGGCAATTGTCGGCGATTATGGCTTAGATAATCTGGCGGCCAAGGTGGTTCGTCCCTTATCAGGGTTAAATTGTGCCAGTTTTTATGGTTGTTATCTCCTGCGGGCCCAGGATACTCTCCCCTACGATAATCCCTTTCAGCCGGAATCTCTAGAAAATGTCTTTCGAGCGGTGGGGGCGAATCCGATTTATTATCAAGGACGCACTCAATGCTGTGGTTGGCCTCTGTCCAGTTATGCCACCACCCAATCCTTCCAAATGGCAGGAAAACACATTTTAGAGGCCATGGCAGCGGGGGCCGATTGTTTAGTCACCCCTTGTCCTTTATGCCATCTTAATCTTGATTCCCGACAACCGGAAGTGGCAAAAGTGATCGGTCGAAGTTTAGGTTTACCCGTGTTACATTTTTCCCAATTGGTCGCTTTAGCGGTGGGAGTCAGTCCCGATCGTTTAGGATTAGATCGACACATCGTTTCGACCAAATCCCTCTTAAAGAAATTGGGGTTTTAGGACAGGACTCAATCAGGAGTGTTAGCAATGGATTGGTTAAAAAGAATTTTCGGGTTAGATAAACCGGCAGATGCCGCTAGTGCGATCGCAGGGAAAGCCGCTGCTGCGGGTATTCCCCCCGAAAGAGTCGGATTAGATGGAAAATACGACGAAAGCGGACTAGCTAAACGAGTAGTTTTAGCTTTTGACGAGACACCGGATTTAGCTGATGAAGACAAATTGTGGGTCGCTCAAACTGGCAGTAAAGTTGTACTAAAAGGTACAGTTTCCAATCAGGCGACTTTAAATAAAATGGTTGCGATCGCCAGTAAAGTTCATGGGGCAACCAGCGTCGATACCAGTCAGGTAAAATGGGAGGGATAGATACAACTCAGGAGAAAGGACCCCAGTGCCGTACAACCCCGCAGAAATCGAACAGAAATGGCAGAAGATTTGGCAGCAAATGGGATTAGACAAAACCCCAGAAAACGCCGATAAACCGAAATTTTACGCCCTCTCCATGTTCCCCTATCCATCGGGCAACCTGCACATGGGTCACGTTCGCAACTATACTATCACCGATGTGATTGCCCGTCTGAAAAGAATGCAGGGTTATCGCGTCCTGCATCCCATGGGGTGGGATGCTTTCGGATTACCCGCAGAAAATGCCGCCATTGAAAGGGGAGTTCCTCCGGCAAAATGGACCGAGCAAAATATTGCCCAGATGAAACGGCAATTACAACAGTTAGGATTATCTATCGATTGGGAAAGAGAAGTGGCCACCTGTTCCCCGGAATATTATCGTTGGACCCAATGGCTATTTTTACAGTTTTTTGCATCGGGATTAGCCTATCAAAAAGAAGCGGCAGTGAATTGGGATCCTATCGATCAAACTGTCTTGGCAAATGAACAGGTAGATAGTGAAGGAAAATCTTGGCGATCGGGTGCTAAAGTAGAAAGAAAATTACTCCGGCAATGGTTCCTAAAAATCACCGATTATGCCGAACAATTACTCACTGATTTAGATAAACTTACCGGTTGGCCAGAACGGGTTAAAACCATGCAGGCCAACTGGATTGGTAAATCGGTAGGTACTTATTTAGAATTTCCTCTTGTTAATTCCACAGAAAAAATTGCCGTTTTTACCACTCGTCCCGATACGGTTTATGGAGTGACTTATGTGGTACTTGCTCCCGAACATCCCTTAACTTTACAAGTTACCACTCCCGAACAAAAATCGGCCGTAGAAACTTTTATTCAAGAGATAGCCAGCGAAAGCGAATTAGAAAGAACTGCCGAAGATAAACCCAAACGCGGTATTAAAACCGGAGGACTAGCAATTAATCCTTTTACTGGTGAAGAAATTCCGATTTTAATTGCTGATTATGTCCTCTACGAATACGGTACGGGGGCAGTGATGGGAGTCCCGGCTCACGACAGTCGCGATTTTAAATTCGCTCGGGAAAATAACCTGCCAATTAAAATAGTTATTACTCCAGAAAGTGGCGAAATTGAGTTAAAAGAGGCCTATACAGAAGCGGGAATTATGATTAATTCCGCTCAATTTAATGGACTGAATTCCCAAGAAGGAAAAACCGCTATTATTGATTATGCCACTGCCCAAGGTTACGGCAAAGCTAGAATACAATATCGCCTCCGGGATTGGTTAATTTCCCGTCAAAGATATTGGGGTTGTCCGATTCCAGTTATCCACTGTCCTAACTGTGGAACCGTGCCAGTACCAGTGGAAAATTTACCCGTTACTTTACCAGAAAATGTCGAATTTAGCGGTCGAGGGGCTTCCCCTTTAGCTAAGTTGGAAGACTGGGTAAATGTGGATTGTCCTAGTTGTGGAACTCCCGCAAAACGGGAAACAGACACCATGGATACTTTCATCGATTCTAGTTGGTATTTCCTCCGTTATACCGATGCTAAAAATGAAGATATACCCTTTCAATTCGAGAAGGTTAATGATTGGATGCCCGTGGATCAATACGTCGGAGGAATCGAACACGCTATCCTACATTTACTCTATTCTCGTTTCTTTACCAAAGTTTTAAGAGACCGAGGGTTAGTTAATGTCGATGAACCTTTTAACCGTCTGTTAACCCAGGGAATGGTACAGGGATTAACCTACAAAAATCCCGAAACTGGCAAATATGTCCCCGCAGAAAATGTTATCTATAAAGAGGATAAATATTGCGATAAAGACACGGGAGAAGTTCTTTCTTTCTTCTTTGAAAAAATGTCCAAGTCGAAATATAACGGCGTTGATCCTCTGAAAGTCCTCGAAAAATATGGGGCTGATACTGCCCGAATGTTTATACTTTTTACCGCACCCCCAGAAAAAGATTTACAGTGGGAAGATGCCGGGGTAGAAGGACAATTTCGCTTTCTTAATCGGGTGTGGCGTTTAGTCAGCGAATACATTGAAAATAAACCCAAGCAAGTCAAAAAAATAGAAACTTTCTCGAAAACTGACAAGGATTTAAGACGGGCAATTCACACCGCTATTAAAGAAATCTCCGAGGATTTAGAAGGAGATTATCAATTTAATACCGCCATTTCCGAATTAATGAAACTCAGTAACGCTTTAGGGGATAATAAGTGTTTTGAATCCCCCATTTATCGGGAAGGAATCGAAACCCTATTAATCTTACTTTCCCTCTTTGCTCCCCATCTTAGCGAAGAATTATGGCAAGCTTTAGGCCATAGCCAATCAATTCACCTGCAACCCTGGCCAAAAGTTGATCCTACTGCCCTTATTGTGGACGAGATCACCCTTGTAATCCAAATTTTGGGAAAAACCAGAGGCACGATACAAGTTCCCGCTAGTGCCGATAAAAGCACCTTAGAAACCCTCGCCCTGGAATCAGAAATCGCCCAACGTTATTTAGAGGGCAAGGAAATCAAAAAAGTGATTGTTGTCCCGGGCAAATTAGTTAACTTTGTCGTGGGTTAAATGACAGCAATTACCACAATGGTAGGGAATTAAAGAACCTTTTCAGTTATCAGTAAATAGGGTCTGCTGAATAAATCTAAAAACCTTGTTGGGTAAGACTTTTAGACTTTTTGTCAATCAAAAAGTACCAGGCATGGGAGTGATCAGGGGGAAAATTCAGGTACTTTTTCCCTGAAAATTAGGTAGTTGACCAC
>NZ_JADBTZ010000424.1:0-25956 GCF_020245885.1 Microcystis sp. M165S2
CTCTTGCCAGATAAGGATTTAGTCGATTTATGCCCCCCTATCGAACCATACCAAGTAACGAAGAACCATTGAAACTACTAATTTGCTATAACCAGTCTAGGAGAGCCTTACTGATTACTGTTTACTGATTACTGTTTACTGATTACTGTTTACTGATTACTGTTTACTGATTACTGTTTACTGATTACTGTTTACTGATTACTGATTACTGACCTAGCTTATGAACCGTCAAAAATTTACTTGGGGATATTCTAGTTATAAATTGCGTCAGAGAGAAAATTTTAAAGAATTTCTGTGTTTACTGGGATTATTAATAGCGGCCTTAATTATCTATCTAGTGGGATTAGGTAATTTACCCTTGCGGGATTGGGATGAAGCGACCATTGCTCAGGTGTCCAAGGAAATTAGCCAAACCCCACTGGAACAATTGCGCTGGTTATTTCCCAGTCTTTGGGGTGATCCCTACCTGAATAAACCGCCGTTGATTCATAGTTTGATCGGTCTAACTTACCATTTCTGGGGCATCAATGAGGTCAATACTAGACTAATTCCCGCTTTTTTAACAGCTTTATCGGTGCCGCTCCTCTACCTTCTCGGTCGAGAAATTTTTCCCGCTCGTTTACCAGCTTTACTATCGGCCTTGATCTATCTAACTCTTTTGCCGGTGGTGCGTCATGGCCGTTTAGCCATGTTGGATGGAGCGGTATTGTGTTTTGAAATCCTGATGTTTGTCTGTTTACTGCGCTCACGGCGCGATTTACGCTGGTCTCTGGGGGCGGGGTTAGGATTTGCCCTCCTTTGTCTGACTAAGGGTATTATGGGGCTATTATTGGCGGGTATCGGCTTGATTTTTCTGTTCTGGGATACCCCCCGGTTATTAACTTCTGCCTATTTTTGGTCGGGTTGGTTATTGGGAGCAACTCCCGCTTTTGCTTGGTATAGCGCCCAATTTTGGCACTACGAGCGGGAGTTCCTTGATTCCCTTTTTGTTCAACAGTTAAAGCGAGTTAGTGACGATCTGGACGATCATCGCGGACCGTTTTGGTATTATCTGCTGGAAATTCTTAAATATAGTTGGCCTTGGTTAATTTTCTCGGTTTGGGGTTTACGTTTAGCACGTCAGGAACATCTCTACAGTTGGGCGAAGTTACTGTTAGTTTGGACGGGTGTTTATCTGTTGGTGGTTTCGGTAATGGCGACCAAGTTGCCTTGGTATATTCTGCCGATCTATCCGGCCTTGGCTTTAGCGGCCGGTTATGCCTTGGCGCAGGTGGGTAATCTTCCCATCGATCGCCCCTATAATCCAATCTGGTCAATTATTCTGGGTATTATCGGCGTTGTGGCGGGTTTATTAGCTTTAATGGCCTATTTTCCTGGTAATTTTGTCGCTATCGAACCTCTCCATCCCTTAATTATTTTAACCTTATTGTCACTTTCCCTGACCATGGTGACAACGGCGATTTTGTTAGCTCGGCGCTCGGAACAATTCAGCGTGGTTTTACTCTGGGGAATGTTGGTTTCTTTGTTTATTTTTGTCAATTCTCCCCTGTGGATCTGGGAATTAAATGAGAATTTCCCCGTCAAACCGGTGGCGAGTTTAGTACAGAAATATGTGCCGGCCGATCACCCTGTTTATGTTGCTTTTGCCTATGAGCGCCCCTCGTTAAATTTTTATAGTGGTCGTCGGGTTTTTCCCCTTGCTGCTGAAGAATTAATCAATCATTGGCAAAGTCACAGACAACCCTACCTAATTATCGATCGTCAAACCAAAGAAGCTACTGATTTAGAAGGATTAAAGGTGATCGGATCGACGGATTCCGGTTGGTTTTTGGTGACGAAGCAGTAGTGAAGTTAATTTTGTGCATAGGTCGATAGCAAATTAGCTTAGGCTTGATCTTGCTGACTTGAAATATTACAAAAATTTGACAAGTTGCGTTAAAATCACCCCTAGCGATGAAACGCAGCACTTTTGTAATTGTTGAAACCGAGATTAATATGCTAAATAGGTCAATTACGGCCGAGAAAACCGAGGAATTCGCTCCTGCTGACCTGCAAGACCTGCTAGACTGTACCGATAGCTTTGTTAACCGTCACATTGGGCCGACGGAGACGGAAATAGAGAAAATGCTGGCGGTTTTGGGTGTTGCTACCGTTGAGGAGTTAATCGCTAAAACTGTCCCGTCAGGAATTCGTTTACAAACAAGCCTTAATCTAGCACCTGCCTTGAGTGAATACGCTGCTCTTGCCCAATTAAAAGCTATTGCCTCCAAAAATCAGGTATTTCGCTCCTTTATTGGCATGGGCTACCATGACTGTATCACCCCGCCGGTAATTCTCCGCAACATCTTAGAAAATCCGGGTTGGTACACCGCCTATACTCCCTATCAAGCGGAAATCGCCCAAGGACGCTTAGAAGCTCTCTTAAACTTCCAAACTCTCATCACTAGCTTAACCGGTCTGGAAATTGCTAACGCTTCCCTCCTCGATGAAGGAACAGCAGCCGCGGAAGCGATGAGCATGAGTTATGGACTGTGTAAAACTAAAGCCAATGCTTTCTTTATCTCCAGTAGTTGCCATCCCCAAACGATTGAAGTCGTTAAAACCAGAGCGATTCCTTTAGGTATTGACATTATTATCGAGGATCATCGTCTCTTTGACTTCCAAACGCCGATTTTTGGCGCATTATTACAATATCCAGCCACCGATGGCGTAATTTATGACTATCGGGAATTTATCGCCAAAGCGCAGGAAAATGGGGCTTTAGTCACCGTTGCCGCCGATATTCTCAGTTTAGCCCTGTTGACTCCCCCCGGCGAATTGGGGGCTGATATTGCCGTGGGTAGCAGTCAACGCTTTGGGGTTCCCCTGGGTTATGGGGGTCCCCATGCCGCTTATTTTGCCACCAAAGATGCCTATAAACGCAGCATTCCGGGGCGCATTGTCGGGGTATCGAAGGATAGTCAGGGTAAACCCGCACTGCGTTTAGCTTTGCAAACCCGGGAACAACATATCCGCCGGGATAAAGCCACCAGTAATATTTGTACCGCACAGGTGTTACTAGCGGTGATTGCTTCCATGTACGCGGTCTATCACGGACCGGAAGGAATCAAGAAAATCGCCCAAAGAGTGCAGAAATTAACCGCTTTATTGGCAACTGGGTTAAAACAGTTGGGTTATCAAGTGGGGAAAGAACCGTGCTTCGATACGCTCAAAGTTACGGTATCCACGGGAGTTAAGGACATCCTTGCGAAGGCAAAAACCCATAAGATTAATCTGCGTTATTTTGATGAGAATAATCTAGGAATTAGTGTCGATGAAACCACCAGTCTCAGGGATGTGTGGGATTTATGGCAAATTTTTGCCCCAACCGGGGAATTACCCTTTACCGCGGCCGAATTAGTCGAGAAAATTAGTCTAGAATTACCCGCTAATTTAACCCGTACCAGTGCCTATCTTACCGAACCGGTGTTCAATCGTTACCACTCGGAAACGGAATTACTCAGATATCTGCACCGTCTGGAAACAAAGGATTTAGCCTTAAATACTTCCATGATTCCCCTCGGTTCCTGTACGATGAAACTGAATGCCGTAGCGGAGATGATTCCAGTAACTTGGGCAGAATTCGGCAAATTACACCCTTTTGCCCCGATTGAGCAAGCAGAAGGCTATCAACTGCTCTTTCAACAGTTAGAGACTTGGTTAGGGGAAATTACCGGGTTTGATGGCATTTCCCTACAACCGAACGCCGGTTCTCAGGGAGAGTATGCCGGTTTACAGGTAATCCGAGCCTACCATGAAAGTCGCGGTCAAGGTCATCGTCAGATTTGCTTAATTCCTGAGTCCGCTCACGGGACTAATCCTGCCAGCGCTGTTATGTGTGGTATGAAAGTAGTGGCGGTTAATTGCGATTCTCGGGGCAATATTGATATTGATGACCTGAAAACTAAGGCCGAGAAGCATCAGGATAATCTAGCGGCTTTGATGGTAACGTATCCTTCCACTCACGGCGTTTTTGAACAGGGAATTAGCGAAATTTGTGCCTTGATTCATCAATACGGTGGTCAAGTCTATATGGATGGCGCGAATATGAATGCTCAGGTGGGTTTATGTCGTCCGGCCGATTTTGGTGCTGATGTCTGTCACTTGAATCTCCATAAAACTTTCTGTATTCCCCACGGTGGTGGCGGACCGGGTATGGGACCAATCGGAGTAAAATCCCATTTAGTGCCTTTTCTGCCCGATGTTTCCCTAGTTTTGGCGAAATTATCCCCAGAAACCGCTAACGGTAAGCATCAGGACTCGATTGGGGCAATTTCGGCCGCGCCTTGGGGTAGTGCCAGCATTTTGGTGATTTCTTGGATGTATATCGCTATGATGGGGGCAGCCGGCTTGAAAAAAGCGACAGAAGTGGCAATTTTGAACGCTAATTATATGGCTTTTCGTCTGGAGTCGGCCTATCCAGTGTTATTTAAGGGTAGCGCCGGAACAGTCGCCCACGAGTGCGTGATTGATTTACGTCCCCTGAAAAAACAGGCCGGCATCGAGGTGGAAGATGTGGCAAAACGCTTGATGGATTTCGGTTTCCACGCGCCGACGGTTTCTTGGCCCGTGGCGGGTACAATGATGGTGGAACCCACGGAAAGCGAATCTTTGGGCGAATTAGACCGTTTTTGTGAAGCTTTGTTAACTATCTATCAAGAGGTACAAGCGATCGCTAATGGTAGCATGGATATCCATGATAATCCCTTGAAAAATGCCCCCCACACAGCCGCAGTTTTAACTGCCGATGATTGGAGTCGTCCCTATTCCCGTCAACAGGCAGCTTACCCGCTTTCTTGGCTAAAAGATTATAAATTCTGGCCGGTAGTGGGACGGGTTGATAATGCTTACGGGGACAGAAATCTGGTTTGTTCCTGTGAGGGTATGGACGCTTATAAGTAATCGTAATTCCTTGATAATATTTGGTGGGGTAGTTACAAATTACCCCGCTTTTTTCTGGTTTTTCGGAACTTGAACTGTAAAATTAAACACTTCTTGCGCCACTCGATCGCAACTGCCTACTGTTCCTAAACCGGCTGTAGTTTCTGCGTATTCATCTAACATTTTTTGCCGACGTTGCTGATTTAATAATAAATCTAGACATTCCTGCATAATTCTCTCCGGGTTAGCTTCCTCTTGTAATAATTCGGGAACAATTTCTCGCATTAAAACTAAATTTACCGGTGAGACAAATGGTACAGAAAACTTCATAATATTGCGGGCAATCCAAGCAGTAACTGCACTTAAACGGTAAACCACCACCTGCGGCACATTTAACAAAGCAATTTCGAGATTAACTGTACCAGACTTAGCCACAGCCAGATCGGCCGCGGCAATTGCTTCTAAAGTCTGATCTCGTTCCATAATCACCGCATTTAATCCATATTCCTTCACTAATTGTCGCATTTTGGGTTCGTATAAAGCTAGTGGAACGGGAATTAAAAACTTAATATCGGGAATTTTTTCCTGTAATTTTTGGGCAGCAGCGCACACCGTCGGGACGAGATATTTAAACTCCTGTTGACGGGAAGCGGGTAACAAAGCGACCACCGTTTCTTCGGTTTTTATTGCCCATTTTTGCCGCATTTCTTGGCGATTGGGAGCATTTGCCATACGATCAACTAAAGGATGTCCCACCCAAGTTACCGGTAAACCTTTTGTTTCAAAAAAACGGGCTTCGGCAGGAAAAATTGCCAATAATTTATCGGTGATGGCGATTAATTTCTCCGTATTAAATAACTTTTCTGCTGTGGCCCTTAGTTTAGCTGAGGGGATATTTTCTTCCGACCAAATCCACACCTGTGGGGCAATATAATAAATAATTGGGACATCGGGAATAATTTTTTTAGCCGACTGACCGATCGCCACATTTGCCCCCACATAATCAATTAAAATAATCAGATCAGGGGGATGATCTCTAAAAAACTCTTTTGCTCGTTTTTGTAGTTGTAAAGTTGGCCAAATAAAGGGGATAGATTCAATTAATCCCATGGCAGCCAGTCGAGTGGTTTTACCCAACATTTTTGCTCCGGCTAACTCCATGCGATCGCCGCCGAGCGCAAAAATTTCTAACTCAATTTCCTGGGTTTTAGCTAGTTGAAAAAGGGATTCAATCAGCATGGCTGCCTGTAAATCACCCGATACCTCACCCGTGCTAATAAATATACGCATTTGGATAATTATTTGACAATAAAAGAATTCAGGAGTCAGGAGTCAGTCCCGATGAAAAAATTTTCACCCCCACAGATGAAAGAAGTTTTCTTCCCCACACCCTACACCCTACTTCCCCATCACCCCACACCCCACACCCTGTTCCTCAATCAATAAATTATTTCCCCGGAATTAAACCGCGACGTTTTTCTCCCGTGGTAGAGGATTGTAAAAATTGACAGAGATGTTGAACATGGGGGTTATCGGTTAAGAGAGAAACTTGTTCTAAAGCCTCCTGAAGATTTATATTAGAACGATAGATAATCCGAAAAGCTTTTTTCAGTAAAGCTAGATCTTCATCGGTAAAACCTGCTCTTTGTAAACCGACTAAATTAAGAGTTCGCACCCGACAGGGATTGCCTTCCACTAAAGTAAAAGGGGGAACATCGCGATCAATACGACTCATTCCTCCTAACATGGCCATTTTGCCAATATGAACAAATTGATGTACTCCTAAAACCCCCCCGATAACTGCTTTTGATTCGATCTGGACATGACCTGCCAAAGCGACACTATTAGCGATAATAATGTTATCTTGCAAAATACAATTATGGGCAACGTGAACATAGGCCATTAATAAATTATTACTGCCAATTTGGGTAACTTCTCCCGTATCCGTGGCGCGATTAATTGTGACAAACTCGCGAATTTGGTTATGATCACCAATTTCTACCCTACTTTCGCCACCTTTATACTTTAAATCCTGTGGTTCATTACCAATAACAGCCCCGGAAAAAATATGATTACCCTTGCCAATTTTGGTCGGACCCTCAATGACCACATGGGCATCAATAATTGTATCAGCTTCAATTTCCACATTGGCCCCGATCACAGCATAGGGACCAACTTTAACCTTGGGAGCAAGTTTTGCCGACGGATGGATAACCGCAGTGGGGTGAATTAACGTATTCAAAGGGAAGTCTCCCGCGCTCAACTTCGTCACTGTATGAATCATGGTATAGCTTATCCTATATTGGACAGATTGTGATCAAGATTGATAGCGGTTGCTTGCGGAGGGGACGACTTTAATGGGGAACCAGAACCCGATAAACTATTAACCAGATTCTCTTGATTCCCCCGTCCCTCCCATCCTGATAAAAAATATATGAGCAATAATAGACCTAAAATTATAGTCTTAGATGATGACCCGACAGGTTCCCAAACAGTCCATAGTTGTCTGTTATTGATGCGGTGGGATGAAGATACTCTCCGCTTGGGATTGGCAGATAATGCGCCAATTTTCTTTGTTTTGACGAATACTCGCGCTTTAACCCCCGAAAAAGCCGAGTCTGTCACGCGAGAAGTCTGTCATAACCTGAAAACTGCCTTAACTAAAGAGGGAATCGAGGATTTTTTGGTGGTTAGTCGTTCCGATTCTACCCTGCGCGGGCATTATCCGATCGAAACTGATGTTATTGCCGAAGAATTGGGCGGTTTTGATGCACATTTCCTGATTCCAGCCTTTTTTGAGGGGGGCAGAATCACTCGCGATAGTATTCATTATTTAATCATCGATGGTGTTCCCACTCCCGTCCACGAGACGGAATTCGCTCGCGATTCGGTTTTTGCCTATCATTACAGTTATCTGCCGGATTATGTGGAGGAGAAAACGCAAGGTAAAATTAAAGCAGATGATGTAGAGAGATTTTTACTGACAGATATCCGTCAAGGTAGTTTAGAACGACTGCAAAAGCTCAAAAATAATCAATGTGGGGTGGTAGATGGGGAAACTCAAGCGGATCTCGATCGCTTTGCTGAAGATATTTTAACCGCCGCAGGGGCAGGAAAAAAATTTTTATTCCGTAGTGCCGCCAGTATTTTAACTTCTTTGGCTAATTTAGGAACTCAACCGATCGCACCCGAATCTATGGGTAAGTATAAGCCCACGGGGGAAGCCGGGGCAATTATCGTCGGTTCCCACGTCAAAAAAACTACCCAACAATTACAGGAACTGCTTCAACAACCCAACACCGTCGGAGTCGAAATCGATGTGACGGCATTGCGCGATCGTCCTGACCAACGAGATCAACTCCTAGCACAAGTTCTAGAAAAAGTCAAGCTTATTCACAAAAATAAACAAACCCCCGTGATCTATACCAGTCGGCAAGAGTTAACCTTTGCCTCTGTGCAGAAACGTCTTGATTTTGGGGTTGCCGTCTCCACCCTGTTAATGGACATTGTTAAGGGTTTACCCAGTGACATCAGTTTTTTAATCAGTAAAGGCGGAATTACCTCTAATGATGTCTTAAGTACGGGTTTAAGCCTGCAATCGGCCCGTTTACTCGGTCAGATTCTCCCCGGTGTCTCCATGGTCTGCACAGAATTGGATCATCCCCTCTTTCCTAATTTACCTGTGGTTCTTTTCCCGGGTAACGTCGGTGATGTCCAAGCTTTAGCCACAGTTTATCAACGTTTGTGTCAATAGGAGGCAATCAGTGAGCAGTTCACTGATTACTGTTTACTGTTGACTGATCACTGAAAAAGCTCCCCAATTCATAATTCATAATTCATAATTCATAATTCCCACTGCTGCCTGCTGCTCAAGGTTCATAATGAAAGAAATATCTATACTGATAGCCGGTTAATTTTTATGAAAACTGTTGCCGATACGGACTTGAAAAGGCTAGAAGACTTAATTATCAACGGACAAAAAGCGATCGAGACTCGTTTCACGGCGATCGAGCATAGTATCGTCGAAATTAAGGCTGATATTGGCGAAATTAAAGCTGATATTGGCGAAATTAAAGCTGATATTAAGGAAATCAAGCAAGATGTTAAATCCCTAGAGATAGGACAGGCAAAATTAACCGAAAGAGTCGAAGGGATGGATAATCGCCTCAAAATAGTCGAGGGCAGTCAAAAAAATCAAATTTGGGCATTGATAACCATTTTAGGCGGTTCACTAATTACCGCTTCCGTCGGTTTGCTGATCGCTATTTTGCGCTTTGTCTTTTTTAAGTAAAAAGTTATCTTTATGGATGAAAATAAAACCGAAATAAATCAAGAAATTGACTTAGAAACCGAAAAAATTGAGCCATCAGCCTCGGTAATGGAAAGATACGCCCAAATACACCTAAAAAGTGAGGGCGAGAAATTGGTGCTAATTTTGCCCAAAACCAGCGCCGGGGAGACAAGTCAGGATTGGACAGATATCTTGACAGGATTAAAATATTATCTCCGTAATAGCGGCCAAAACTGCCCCGCTAGAACACCAGTACACCTACGGTCCAACAATCGCCTGATGGATACGCGCCAACTACAAGCGATCGCCACAATTTTAGACAGTGCCGAATTATCCCTGCATACCATCCAAACCCAAAGAAGACAAACCGCAGTGGCAGCGGCAACCATGGGTTACAATGTCGAACAAATGCGCTCGAATCCCACGGTTTTCGGGGACGAGCAACCGCTACCATCCCTCCTCGCCGAACCTTTGTACTTAAAAACCACCCTGCGATCGGGTGTAGAAATCCGTCACCCGGGTACAGTTATAGTCATGGGTGATGTCAACCCCGGCGGATCGATCGTCGCTGATGGCGATATATTAGTTTGGGGGGGTTTACGCGGTGTGGCCCATGCTGGATTCCGCGGCGATCGAGCAGCGGTAATTATGGCCCTGCGAATCGACTTAACTCAACTGAGGATCGCAGAATTAGTGGCACGCACCCCGGCTTTGAATAGCGATCGCATGGAACCAGAAATTGCCTGTATCAGCGAAGGAGGAATCCGCATCATTGGGGCTTATAATTTTTCCAGAACCTACACCTTTAAAGATAAAGTGGGATGGGTAGAAAAAAAGTGATCAGTGACCAGTAAACAGTGATCAGTAAATAGTGATTCAGTGACCAGTAAAAATAGGGATTAACTGCGTTGAAATGAAAAACTCTATCAAACCAATAACTGATAACTGATAACTGATAACTGATAACTGGTAACTGATAACTGATAACTGATAACTGATAACTGATAATTGATAACTGATAACTGATAACTGATATAAATTATGGCTCGTGTAATTGTGGTGACATCGGGAAAGGGAGGAGTTGGTAAAACGACAGTAACGGCGAACTTAGGTTCAGCCTTATCTCAATTAGGCTGTCGAGTTGCCCTTGTCGATGCCGATTTCGGACTGAGAAATCTCGATTTATTGTTAGGATTAGAACAGCGTATCGTTTATACTGCCCTCGATGTGGTGGCGGGAGATTGTAGCCTTGATAAAGCTTTAGTTAAGGATAAAAGACAGGAAAATCTGGTCTTATTACCGGCGGCACAAAACCGCACCAAAGAGGCAATTACTGGCGCTCAAATGAAGGATTTAGTCGCCCAATTGTCAAAAAGTTATGACTATGTATTGATTGATTGCCCGGCAGGAATTGAAATGGGTTTCCGCAATGCGATCGCCGCTGCTCAAGAAGCGATCATCGTTACTACTCCGGAAATGTCGGCGGTGAGAGATGCCGATCGCGTGGTGGGATTACTAGAAAGCGAAGATATTAAGAGTATCCGTCTGATTGTCAACCGGCTGCGGCCAGAAATGATCCAACTTAATCAGATGATCAGCGTCGAGGATATTCTCGACCTCTTGGTAATTCCCCTGTTGGGGATTATTCCCGACGATCAAAGAATTATTATTTCCACTAATAAAGGGGAACCATTAGTATTAGAGGAGAAGACCTCTCTCCCCTCCATGGCCTTTAGAAACATTGCCCAGCGTTTACAGGGTCGCGATGTGCCGTTTCTAGATTTAATGGCCGGTCAGGAAGGTTTTCTCACTCGTCTGCGTCGTCGCTTGTTTGGGCCTTAAACTCTCTCATCTCAACCCCTTAACCTACTATGAATGACCTGATCGATAAACTTCTAGCATGGCGCGGTTCGGGCAAAAGTGGCGACCAAGCTAAAAAACGCTTAAAACTTATTCTGGCCCATGATCGCGCCGATCTTAGTCCCGAAATTCTCAATATGATGCGTCAAGAAATCTTAGAAGTGGTCAGTCGTTATCTTGATATCGACACCGAGGAAACCGAGTTACTCCTAGAAAGCGACCAACGAACTACAGCCCTGATTGCTAATTTTCCGATTCGTCGGATCAAACGCCGTCCTTTAACCGAGAAATTGCCATGAAAACTAAACCGATCGAGCTTTGGCTTAGTCTAGCGGTCAGTCCCTTTCTTTTATCCTACTTGGGACTACGTTCTATTAATAATTGGTTGATAGAAGTCGGGAAAGACAGTGAGGAAATCTTTCGTGGCGATCGCTTGCCCCTGCTCAATATTCCCGATCAGTTACCAGTAAACAGTGACCAATAATCCAAGAAAAAAGTCCTTTTGCCCCCTGAAAAGAGGCAAAAATAGTGAAGTTTTTGTTAAAAATAGGAAAAAATGTGATTCGTGGGGATATAATCTCATCTTTGACAAACCCTAAGAACTAATCCCGATAGATCAGTTATCAATGATCAGATTTGAGTTTTCAGTGAATAGTATTAAGTGGTAAGTTCTGAGCTTTCTTTTCACTGATTACTGATTACTGATTACTGATTACTGATTACTGATTACTGATTACTGATTACTGATTACTGATTACTGACTCCCGATTACTGATTACTGATTACTGATTACTGATTACTGATTACTGATTACTGATTACTGATTACTGATTAAAATTATGAGCGTCCTTATCCCCTCGACCGAAACCGAACAGGATATTTTCAGCACTTCCAACCTGTTTCTGCAGCAAAGACTGAAATTAATCGAAGATTTATGGAAAGAAGTCTTAGTCTCCGAATGTGGTCAAGAATTAGTCGATTTACTGGAATTACTGCGCCATCTCTGTTCTGAGGAAGGACAAGTGACCGATGATAGTCCGGAAGCAATGATCGCCAAAATGATCGAAGACTTGGAACTAGGGGAAGCGATCAAAGTTACCCGCGCTTTTGCCCTCTATTTCCAGTTAATAAATATTATTGAACAACACTACGAACAAAGGGATCAGCAACTACTGCGACGGACGGTGATCGGGGAAGAAAACGAAAGTCCCAAGGCTGACCCAACGCAAAAAAGCATTTTAGCCACCATTGTCGGGGCCGATTGGCTAGAAAAAACCCTGAACGAGTCCGATCACTCCGGCCCAAAATCGGGACTATTTCACTGGTTATTTCCCTATCTCAAACAGGTTAACGTCCCCCCCCAAGAAATTCAGCGTCTTCTCGATCAGTTAGATATTTGTCTGGTTTTTACGGCCCACCCCACGGAAATTGTCCGTCATACCATTCGCATTAAACAGCGCCGTATCTCAGGCATTCTCGAAAAACTCGACCAAGCAGAAGAAATCTTTCGCAGTATGGGGTTAACTAACTCCAGAGAAGCACAAACAGTCACCAAACAGTTAAAAGAAGAAATTCGTTTTTGGTGGCGAACAGATGAACTACACCAATTTAAACCCACCGTCGTCGATGAAGTGGATTATGCCCTGCACTACTTCGATGAAGTTCTCTTTGATTCCCTACCCCAGTTAACCCTGCGTCTGCAGCAAAGTCTAGAATCCTCCTTTCCCCGTTTACGAGCGCCGAAAAATAACTTCTGTCGCTTTGGTTCTTGGGTAGGGGGAGATCGGGATGGCAATCCCTCCGTTACCCCCGAAGTCACCTGGAAAACCTGCTGTTATCAGCGCAATCTCGTTATTAAAAAATATCTCGATGCTATTCGTGACCTGACCAGTATTTTAAGTGCCTCCCTGCACTGGTGTCACGTCTTGCCGGAGTTGCTGGACTCCCTGGACAGAGATAAACAGCAAATGCCCGAAATCTATAGCCAGTTAGCAATCCGCTACCGTCAGGAACCCTATCGCCTCAAATTGGCCTTTATTCAAAAACGTCTGGAAAATACGCGCGATCGCAATGATCGGCTCAATGACCCAGAAGAACGACAATTATTAACTAAACTCAACGAAACCAACATCTATCGCTCCGGTTCCGAGTTTTTAGCCGAATTACAGCTATTACAGCGCAGTCTCTTTCAAACCGGTCTTTCCTGTCAAGAACTCGCTCAACTGATCGCCCAAGTGGAGATTTTTGGCTTTGTCCTGACTCAGTTAGATTTTCGGCAGGAATCCACCCGTCACGCCGAATGTATCGAAGAAATCGCTGAATATCTCGGAGTTTTACCCAAACCCTACGGCCAATTAAGCGAATCAGAAAAAATCGCCTGGTTAGTGGAGGAATTAAAAACCCGTCGCCCCTTAATTCCCCGGGAAATGCCCTTTTCGGAAAGAACCTGCGAAACCATTGAAACCCTGGGAGTTTTAAGAAGTCTGCAAGGGGAATTTGGTCTGGAAATCTGCCAAACCTACATTATCAGCATGACCAACGAGGCCAGCGATGTGCTAGAAGTGCTGTTATTAGCCCAAGAAGCCGGTTTATACGACCCCGCCACTAGCCGCAGTTCCCTCCGCATCGTTCCCCTCTTTGAAACCGTCGATGACCTCAAACACGCCCCCGGCATCATGGAGACTTTGTTTGAATTGCCCCTCTATCGGGCAACCCTAGCCGGCGGTTACGACCATTTAGGGGCTTTAAACGGGGAGGACGTGACCCCGGAACCTGCCATCTTGGAACCGAGTAATTTACAGGAGATTATGGTGGGTTACTCCGATAGTAATAAAGATTCCGGCTTTTTGAGCAGTAATTGGGAAATTCATAAGGCCCAGAAGGCTTTACAAAAAACCGCTAAACAATACGGCGTGAATCTACGTCTTTTTCATGGCCGGGGCGGTTCCGTCGGTCGGGGTGGTGGACCGGCCTACGCCGCTATCCTCGCCCAACCCCGGGGAACGATTAACGGTCGCATTAAAATCACCGAACAAGGCGAGGTTTTAGCCTCGAAATACTCTTTACCAGAATTGGCCTTGTATAACCTAGAAACGGCTGTAACGGCAGTCATACAGGCAAGTTTACTGGGCAGTGGTTTTGATGATCTCGAACCCTGGAATCGCATCATGGAGGAGTTGGCCACCCGTTCACGGCAAACCTATCGCAGTTTGATTTATGAAGAACCGGACTTTTTAGATTTCTTCCTGTCCGTGACTCCCATTCCTGAAATTAGTCTTTTACAGATTAGTTCCCGACCAGCGCGCCGGAAAAGTGGTCAACAGGATTTAAGTACCCTGCGGGCAATTCCCTGGGTATTTAGTTGGACCCAAACCCGTTTTCTTTTACCGGCTTGGTATGGTTTAGGGACAGCTTTACAGATGTTTCTCGATGATTCTCCTAGCAGAAATTTGGAATTGTTACGCCATTTTTATCACAAGTGGCCGTTCTTCCAGATGGTGATTTCTAAGGCAGAAATGACTCTATCGAAGGTGGACCTACAGATGGCCTATCACTACGTCAGTGAACTTTCTAAACAGGAAGATCGAGAACGTTTTCAACGTCTGTTTGAAAGGATCAAAGAGGAATATAATCGCACTAGCGAGATTGTTCTCCAGATCACCGGCGAGAAACATTTATTGGATAATGATCCGAATTTACAGCGCTCGGTGCAGTTACGCAACGGTTCGATCGTTCCCCTCGGTTTCCTACAGGTGTCTCTCCTCAAGCGTTTACGTCAATACAACAGTCAAGCTCAATCCGGTGTGATTCATTTCCGCTACTCTAAAGAGGAGTTATTAAGGGGTGCTTTAATGACGATTAATGGTATTGCCGCAGGGATGAGAAATACCGGTTGATTACAGATAATTAATGGTAGTTTTCGGGGGTGGTTATCTTGAAGGTAATCCACCCTCTTTTTTGGATTTGTCAACTTTTTGTAGAACTTCTACTAAGTTGTTATTTTTAAAGGGAAAATCACCGCTAAAATTGGGCATTACTTCCGATTTTATCACTCAATCCAAGCTTTTGGGGGGTAGAACCCCCCAAACCCCCCCGCGCATTAGCTTTTCGGTGGGATGCTTACAGGCAGCTGCTGATACATTTGTAATTATTTAAAAGTCACTGATAATTGCTGATTATCGGTATTTCTGCAAATGTGAGATGCACCCAATCTGCTTAACCCGAACTGACGTTAATATTACTATCACCTATTGACTAAAAATGAAGATTTTACCCCTAACAGTTGACAATTGCTCATCGATCCCGAAGAGAAGCAATTAAGCTCACTGGTGTGTCGGAAGATTAGAGATTGTGCCAAAATGGAGAAAGTGACCCAATGATTACAGGTAAATTGTTAAAGAAAGGATCGAGTAACCGTGACTGATACGAACTTAGATATACTATCCTTGACCGATCCAGCGATCGCGGGGATTCTGCAAAAAGAACTGCAACGTCAAAGAGATCACCTAGAACTAATCGCTAGTGAAAACTTTACCTCGGCTGCCGTCATGGCCGCCCAGGGTTCGGTTTTAACCAACAAATACGCCGAAGGACTGCCCAAAAAACGCTACTATGGTGGTTGCGAATACGTTGACGAAGCGGAACAATTAGCGATCGATCGGGTTAAACGACTATTTGGGGCAAACCACGCTAACGTACAACCCCACTCCGGGGCCCAAGCTAATTTCGCCGTTTTCCTGACCCTCTTGCAGCCCGGCGATACGATTATGGGTATGGATCTCTCCCACGGTGGTCATCTTACCCACGGTTCCCCTGTTAACGTTTCCGGGAAATGGTTCCGAGTAGTACAGTACGGAGTAAGTCCCGAAAGCGAACGCCTTGACTACGATCTCATCCTTGACATCGCCCGCAAGGAAAAACCCAAACTAATTATCTGCGGTTATTCTGCCTACTCGCGCCAGATTGATTTCGAGAAATTCCGCGCTATCGCTGACGCAGTGGGGGCCTACCTGATGGCAGATATCGCCCATATTGCCGGTTTAGTGGCCACTGGTCATCATCCTAACCCCCTACCCCACTGTGATGTGGTAACTACCACCACTCACAAAACCCTGCGCGGTCCTAGGGGGGGGTTAATTATGACCAAAGACGAGGAATTAGGCAAAAAATTCGATAAATCCGTCTTCCCCGGTACCCAAGGCGGTCCCCTAGAACACGTGATCGCGGCGAAAGCGGTGGCTTTTGGGGAGGCCCTGAAACCGGAGTTTAAAATCTATTCGGGCCAAGTAATCGCTAATGCCCAAGCTTTGGCCGGTCAGTTGAAGGCTAGAGGGATTAAAATTGTCACTGATGGTACGGATAATCACTTGATGTTACTCGATTTAAGATCCGTGGGCATGACCGGGAAAGAAGCCGATCGCTTGGTGAGTACTATCAATATTACCGCTAATAAAAACACTGTTCCCTTCGATCCCGAGTCTCCCTTTGTCACCAGTGGTCTGCGCTTGGGTTCCCCGGCTATGACCACCAGAGGACTAGGAGAAACGGAATTTATCGAGATTGGCAACATTATCGCCGATATTCTCCTTAATCCAGGTGATGAAGCCCTGAGAACTACTTGCCGTCAACGGGTAGCGAAACTCTGTGAAAGCTTCCCCCTCTATCCCCATCTCCATATTTCCGTCCCCGCCTTGGCCTAAAACGAGAGATAATAAAAACTCATAATTGGCGATTGCCTGTCAGTTGCCAATTGTGAATTAAATCGCCCCCCCAATTCCCATGTCTGGAGATTTATACTATCTAATTGCTTTTCTGATCGCCCATACCGTGGTACTTTGGAGTACCCCCCTCGTCAGAACCGTCGGACTGAAAAGCGGTTACGTCGATAAACCCAACGAAAGGAAGGTCCATGAAAAGCCTATGGTTCGACTGGGGGGAGTTTCGATTTTTGTCGGCGCTTTAACTGCACTCCTGATCGTTTGGTGGTTGGGAGGGTTTGCCGGTTTAAACAGCGATCGAGAATGGGAAGTTTGGGGCGTAACCCTAGGCGGTTTGGGCTTTTTCCTCATCGGTCTAGCGGATGATCTTTTTAATCTTTCGCCGCTCAATCGTTTGGTAATGCAGTTTAGCGTCGCTTTTCTAGCTTGGCAAGCCGGGGTAAGGATCGATTTCCTCTCTATTCCCTTCGGCGATTTATTACAAATTCATTGGCTAAGTTTACCGATTACTCTCCTCTGGTTAGTGGGGATGGCTAACGCGATTAATTGGATTGACGGTTTAGATGGATTAGCGGCGGGGGTTTCGGGTATATCTGCCGTGGTTATTTTAATTGTAACTTTGGTGATGGGACAACCGGCCGCCGCTATTATCGCCGCCGCTTTAGCGGGTGGGGCCTTGGGTTTTCTGCGTTACAATTTTAACCCCGCCCAAATTTTTATGGGGGATGGTGGAGCCTATTTTATGGGTTTTACCCTGGCGGGTGTGGCGGTGATTGGATTGGCTAAAACCACTGCTGTGACTACCGTTGCCGTTACCGCCGTCCTATTACCCTATCTCATCCTCGCGGTTCCTCTCCTCGATATGTCCACGGTGATTATTTCCCGTCTCAAACGCGGAAAATCCCCTTTTGTGGCTGATAAACGTCATTTACACCACCGTTTACTGAAAGCTGGTATCTCTCACCGTCTGACAGTGTTATTTATCTATGCCCTAACCCTCTGGGTGGGCAGTTTAGCCCTCGGTTTCTCCAATGTTCCCAGTGGTTGGGGTTTTGCCTTTGGTGCGACTCTCCTCCTCGGTTACGTCGGTTGGCAAGTCTGGCGCAATCGTGGCAGTGAACCGTAAACTATCTTAAAGTCGTCAGATATCAGCTTTTTTCTGCGGATATCTCTTCGGCATCCAGTTTGTCACTTTGAGAGGGCAAGCAATATCACAGTAATTCTATATTGATTTTCCGTCACCACAACCTCCGTTGATAACCTTTCTTCCATTGGTAAAGCATTTTTCCGCCTATCAAAGATAAATAACCAACCAAAATCTACCCCCAAACGCCCTAAATAAGACTTTAATTGTTCAATTCCATCAGGTTGCGGATCGCGTTTTTTATCCCGCCATACTTTTAATTCAATCCCTAAAATTACATCTTTGTAACTCAGACATAAATCCATTCTATCACTCTCAAGCACTGCGGGAATTTAGAGCAGGGATAAAAATTATTGAACCAACATAACAATATAAAATGGTGATTTTTTCCGCCTATCTAAAGATTATGTCGGATTAAATAATTGGCTGAGTTGTCAAGATTTTTAGACTGCCAAGATCAATTATCTATCTCAGCCCAAAATGGATGTCCTTTCTTGATAATGTGTCTTTCTGCTACTAACATTATTATTCGTTGTCTTTTAACTCAGCTATAATCTTTTCTGTCTTTCTTTTCGACCTTCTTAATCCGTAAATTCGAGAACAAAAAGAAGTAATAATGGCTATTAAATCTGACATCAACTCATCTTGCTTATCCTCACTTTGATTGACAATCTCCACTTTTTTATCTAGTTCTTTTAACAAGATTTCTAGATAATTAGTCCCAAATCTGGCTAGACGCTCTTTGTGTTCAACAATTAAAACATTATAATTGGGGTCAACTAGAATTTTGGCTAGTTGTTGGCGATTATCGTCTAATCCACTGCCTACTTCTTTGACAACTTTGTAGATTTTGTAGCCTCTAGCAACAGCATAATCTTTTAATCGGTCAGCTTGTCTATCTAGATTGTCTTTATTTTCGGCGCTGGAAACCCTTGCATAAATGCAAGCTATCAAGTCGGGTTTTGAATGGTTGTCATCCGTTATGATAATTGTACCAGAAGGCAATTGATAGCCTGTTAAATTCCCTTGTTTCCACCACCTCCAAGCCGTTCGATAACTTATTCCTGTTTTTTTTGCATAGTCTGATAGTTTCATGTCTATATATTACCATGCCTGACTATATTTGTATTGAAACTTTACAATACCCTCCGCTCAAAGACAGGGACAACCTTTGATCCTAGCCCATCGATAGAAAAACTACTATTAGGGCCACTGGTAGCAACAAGGTGAACGGTGACAGAACTTAACGGCCTATGATTAAAGAAACGAGGAATCAGAACCCTAAATAAATCCTCGCTCCGCCATTGCCTTGATTCTCCCTGATAATTATGGGACTTTTTGCCCGTCACCAAAACCTCCGTCAGTGGTTTAAATCCCAACACTTCGGACGTAGCGCAACCGATAGTCGTTATGCTTTACTGGTCGCCTGTTTAATCGGAATTCTCTCCGCTCTTGCCGCCATTATCCTGAAATTGGGGATCGGTTGGTTAGGTGGTTGGCGGGTGCATCTAGTAGCCAATTCCTCTCCTTTCCTAGTTTTGCCCCTCGGCGGTTTTCTGCTCGGTTACAGCGCCGGTTGGATTGTCGAACACTTCTCCCCGGCGGCCGCCGGGGGTGGTATTCCCCAAGTAAAAGCGGCCTTAGCTAAATATCCTTTGCCCCTGTCTTGGCGGGTCGCCCTAGTAAAAATGATCGGGGCGATCCTGATCCTTGGCGGTGGTTTAACCCTTGGTCGTCGCGCCCCCACGGTACACATCGGGGCGGCCCTAGCGGCCCAGTTAAGCGTCTGGCTGCCCACCAGTCCCGATCACCGTCGTCAGATGATCGCAGCCGGGGCAGCTGCGGGGTTAGCGGCCGGTTTTACTACTCCCATCGCCGGCGTTCTCTTTGTGATCGAGGAATTAATGCGCGATGTTTCTAGTATGACCCTAGAAACGGCGATCGTGGCTTCCTTTACCGGGGCCGTGGTTTCAATGATGCTGCAGAATACCCCCTCAATGATCACTGAATATGCCAATATTAGCTTCTCTGCCCAAGAAATACCCATTTATTGCCTTTTGGGGGTTTTAGCGGGCTTATTGGGGGCTTTATTCAATCAAGGCATCCTTTTTTGTAGCCAGATGCAGCGGCGTTGGCGGTTATCTCTGGCTTGGCGCATCGGTCTGGTCAGCTGGTTATCGGGAACGGTAGTGGCTTTTTTACCCGACTTTTTTCGAGATAATACCGGTTTACGGGAATTTTTGCTGGCTGGGGAATTGAGTTGGCAGAATACCGCCCTCGCTTTCGTCGTCTATTTTTTCCTGACCATGATTGCCTACAGTTCCGGCGCCCCGGGAGGACTCCTCGCGCCCGCTTTGGTGTTGGGCTCCTGTTTGGGGTTTCTGGTGGGGGGAATCGAGACGAAAATTATCGGTTTCGGCAGCGAAGCTAGTTATACTTTAGCGGGTATGGGGGCTTTTTTTACGGGAGTAGTCAGGGTTCCGGTAACGGCGATCGTGATTGTCTTTGAACTGCATCGCAATTTTAATGTTGTGCTGCCCCTGATGTTGACCTGTGCCGTTTCTTATATCACTGCCGAAAGCATTCACCCCGGTTCCCTCTATCAGCATTTACTTTCCGCTAGTGGCATTATTCTCAACGAAGAAACCCCTTCTAATGATGTGCTGGCCCATCTGTCGGCTATGGATGTGATGCAATCGCAGGTGGAAATTCTGCCGGCGGATTTACCCCTGGGGGAAGTGGTGAAAATTATGTCCCGTTCCCATCATCGCGGTTTTCCCGTGGTGGAACAGGGGCGACTATTGGGGATTTTTACCCAAAGTGATCTGGATAAATGGCGATCGAAAAACAGTCAAACAGTCCTACGGGAGATGATGACTCCCAATCCCATTACTGTGGCTCCCCAGGCAGCGTTAAGCGATGTTTTATTTCTGTTAAATCGCTATCAGCTTTCCCGTTTACCCGTTACCGATGGTCAAAAACTGGTGGGGATCATTACCCGCACCGATATTATTCGGGTGGAAGCCGATCAATTGGGGGGAGTTTGTCAACTGCCCCAACGCAGTACCCCTTCCTATGTGGTTTATCAAACCCGTTCCCCGGCCGTGGGAATAGGCCGGATTTTGTTACCTATTGCCAATCCCGACACCGCTACCGCTTTGTTTAAAATTGCTGCTGCGATCGCCCGTGAACGCAATTATGAAATAGATTGTCTCTATGTGATTACTGTGCCTCGTCTTAGTTCTCCGGCGGAAGTCAGGGTAGATACGCGGGAAGGACGCAAATTACTTCATCGTCTCGAAAGATTAGCCCGACAGCAGAATATATCTGTTCATACACAAATTTCCGTGGCTCAGGATATCGCCGACGGGATTTTGGCCACGATTCGCGAACGACACAGCAATTTATTAATTATGGGTTGGACTGGGGAAAAATCGACCACTGGGGAGATTTTCGGGTTTTTAGTCGATACTTTGATTGCTGAAGCCCCCTGTGAAACCATCTTGGTAAAATTGGGGACAAAGGATTGTTTTCCCAACGATCTTAATCGGGAAAGGATGTGGCTGATTCCCACCGCCGGCGGTCCCAATGCCCAACGCGCTTTAGCATTATTGCCTAGTTTGCTGTCTTTGTCCGAGTCTTCGGATCATCCCAAACTTTGGTTATGTAAAATCTATTCCCCGACGGAGTTACTGCCAGATCTGTCCACTATGTTCGTTTTACAAGCATCTTTACAGAAAGCGATCGCACAGCCGATTGTACCTTTACCGATTTGTTCGGCCTCTCCGGCCGAGGCGGTGATTCATCTGGTAGAATCGGAGGATTGTTCTTTGGTGCTTTTGGGTGCGTCCAGGGAAAGCTTGCTCAATCAGTTCTTAAATGGCAATATCCCCTCGACGATTGCCCGTGCGGTTAATTGCACTGTGATTCTCGTGCGAGGGGAATTATCAGATTAGGTTATTAGCTAGGCGGAAGCTAAAGTTAAACCGAAGGGTACGGCATTGTCAATTTTCGCCCCTTGACTTTCCTCTAGGGAATGGGGATAGAATATTTCCCTGTCTAGTTGACCATCGGAGTCATCCTCATCCCCATCGCTGATATAAAGGCGTTCACAGGGGATGTTATCGGAAAGGATGGCGCTGGCTATCATCCCCGTATGAATCTCTAAGAAAGCATCCGCTAGGGTCTCAAATACTAAACGCTGCCCGGGAAAAACCACCCTTTCAAAATACCAGTTAGCAATATTGGTGATGCGAACAATTTGAATATGACTGGTCGCATTGACATAGCAACAAAGAATACTATTTTTCTTGCCGTTGGGGAGGGGATCGAGAATCTGTGCCATAGCAATTGGGGTGATCTTAAAGTGGGTTTCTCATCGCTCCTTCACCCTAACATCCTTTGATCCCCGATAGTTGTAAAGATGATTACATTACTCTGATAAAAATCTACCAATCGCTTTTTCTGGTGATAGAAGGCGGTTTTTATTAAAAAATCATTAAATTTAACTAATGCCTAGTTTTGGCTATTTGTCAAGGGGGGAACTACGTTTTTTTGCTGTTTTTCTTGATTTTTTGCCCAGCTATTTATCGCTCAATTTTGTTGACGGTTTCAGGATTATAGAAACCGAGGTAATTTTTGTCAAGTTAGATACCTCTTGCTCTTGATATCCTCGATCTGGTTGACTAAAAAGGGGCGGCCTGTGCTGGGACTGATAAGTTTTACAGTGCTGGGGATAATAATCCCTCGATTGTTCGGGGTTTCTAGGCAAATTTCCCCTGAGAATCCCCGTCTTTTGCAAGCGGGGAGATGTCAACTCATCAATAATTGGGACTCTATCAATCAATTTTCCCAGCCGAAGCAGCATTAACTATAAACTTGCTAAAACCTCTTTAGCGGCGGCCAAAGTCCGTTCGATATCGGCCTCTGTGTGAGCTAAGGAAGTAAAACCAGCTTCAAACTGGGAAGGAGCTAGATAAACGCCTCTTTCCAACATTCCCCGATGAAAACGACCGAATTTAGCCACATCGGCCTTTTTGGCCCCTTCATAGTTATGCACGGGGTTGCCAGTGAAAAACATCCCGAACATGGCACTGATATGACCTCCAGAAACGCTATGACCAGCATCTCTGGCCACTTTCAGTAGCCCTTCAGTTAAGGATTTGGTCACTTTATCGAGATATTCGTAGGTGCCGGGGTGCTGAAGTAACTCTAGGGTTTTAATTCCCGCCGTCATAGCCAAAGGGTTGCCGGATAAGGTTCCCGCTTGGTACATCGGGCCGGCCGGAGCTACCATAGCCATAATATCGGCGCGACCGCCGTAGGCCCCCACCGGCAGCCCACCGCCGATAACTTTGCCGAGGGTGGTTAAATCGGGGGTGATGCCGAATTTTTCCTGAGCGCCACCGTAGGCGATGCGGAATCCGGTCATTACCTCATCAAACATTAATAAGGCCCCGTATTCCTTGGTTAATTCCCGCAATCCTTCTAAAAAGCCAGCATCCGGCACGATAAAGCCGGCATTACCCACCACTGGCTCTAAAATCACCCCGGCAATCGAGTCGGGATTCTCGACA
Source organism: Microcystis sp. M165S2 (assembly GCF_020245885.1). Lineage (NCBI taxonomy): Bacteria > Bacillati > Cyanobacteriota > Cyanophyceae > Chroococcales > Microcystaceae > Microcystis > Microcystis sp. M165S2. Next base: position 23,509 of record NZ_JADBTZ010000424.1, read on the forward strand.
AAGAGGGCTTTTACCGCTTCCAGGTCATTGTAGGGGGCGGTTAAAGTGTTGTTAGTGGTGGTTTTGGGAACCCCCGGCGAGTCGGGTAGGCCTAGGGTCGCTACACCAGAGCCGGCTTTCACGAGGAACATATCGGCGTGACCGTGGTAACAGCCCTCGAATTTGATGATTTTATCCCGGCCGGTAAAAGCCCGCATTAAGCGCAGGACGGACATACAGGCTTCGGTGCCGGAATTGACAAAACGCACCATTTCGATGCTGGGAACGGCATCAATCACCATTTCAGCAAGAATATTTTCCTCGACACAGGGAGCGCCGAAACTGGTTCCTTTGTCTAGGGCCTGGTGGAGGGCGGCAATCACTTCGGGATGGGCATGACCACAGATAGCCGGCCCCCAAGTTCCCACATAGTCGATGTATTCGTTACCGTCCACGTCGCGAATATAAGCCCCTTTGACGCTTTCAAAAACGATGGGTTGACCACCGACGGATTTAAAGGCCCGCACGGGGGAACTTACACCCCCCGGCATTAATTTTTGAGCGGCTGTAAAGATTTCTTTCGATTTTGTTGTTTGATACGAAGATGTGCTAACCAATCCTGTCTCCTTGTCTATTTGAGTCTATTGGTTCTGGGGGAGGCCCAGAGCTTTGTTTTGTTAACTTCCTGCTGCTTGTTCCATTTTAAAGATCACCGGCCTACATTTAACGCAATTTTTTCGCTAAGAAAGGCGCTGGTCGGCTAAAGTCTCGCTATTCTTGACTTGTAGCTTGATGGTTAACAGCTGATGTAATTGGCTGAGAAAGGGCAAAAATTTCACTGTTGACAATTTTTCCACAATCTTTTCAGAATTGCAGTAAAAACCTAGCAATGGCCGAAGTTATTGCTATTGATAGATTTTAGCCCGGAAAGAGCGATCGAAAAAAGCTCTGGTTTTCCACAGATTTTCCACAGGGGAATTCTTGCTATTATTTTTTAGCGTACAAAAAAACTATTCCTGCTATGAAATTTACCAGTAGTCAAAGCGAACTCAACAGCAATTTATCCCTAGTTAGTCGGGCCGTTGCCAGTCGTCCTACCCATCCGGTGTTGGGAAATGTTCTCTTTTGTGCCGATGAGGAAAAGGGCGAAATTAGCCTGACTGCTTTTGATTTGAGTTTAGGGATTCGCACCAGTTTTCGGGCCGAGGTGGTGGAAGGGGGCAAAATTACCCTGCCGGCAAAATTGCTTAACGATATTGTCTCTCGTTTGGGAGAGGGGGAAATCACTATCTCTGTGGAAGAAAACAAGAATGATGAGGAGCATAGTCTCGCTTTTCTAAAAACTGCCTCGGCACAGTTCCAAATTCGCGGTATGAAAGCCGATGAGTTCCCAGAATTGCCCACGGTGGCCGATGGGGAAATTGTTAATTTACCTATAGTTGCCTTGACAGAGGGACTAAAAGGTGCATTGTTTGCCGCTAGTGGCGATGAAACTAAACAGGTGTTGACGGGGGTGCATTTAACTAAAACCGTCGATTGTCTAGAATTTGCCGCTACAGACGGTCATCGTTTAGCGGTGGTACAAACTCCCCTAGAGGAGGTGGAAAGTGCCTCTGGTGGCTTTAATGTCACCATTCCGGCCCGGGCCCTGCGAGAATTGGAAAGAATGATGTCAACAAAACAAAATATCGAGACTATTACTCTGCATGTGGATGATTCTCAAGTCATCTTTGAAATGGGGGAACAGAGGTTAACCAGTCGTAAGTTAGAAGGGGCCTATCCCACTTATAATCAGTTAATTCCTAAATCCTTCGAGCGCTCTTTGGTTTTAGACCGCAAACAGTTAATCCGTTGTTTGGAATTAGTGGCGGTTTTATCGGACCAAAAGAATAATTTAGTCAAGTTTAGTCTCGATAGCGAAAATGACCGTTTATCCCTAGCGGTGGAATCTCCCGATTTAGGTAGTGCCAAAGAGTCCATGGCGGCGACAATTCAGGGAGAAAGTGGCGATATTGCCTTTAATGTTAAATATTTGATGGACGGTTTGAAGGCTTTACCCAATAATGATATCCAAATGCAGTTAAATGCTAGTACCCAACCGGTTATTTTTACCCCCTTGGGAGGTTTAAAGATGACCTATTTGGTGATGCCGGTACAAATTCGTCAGTAGTTCTGACTTAATCGGAACCGTGGGATGTGTTTTTAACCTATCCCATTTTTGATTGTAAGTAGCTGGTTATAATTAAATTGAAGATAGATTTTGGTGTCGATCCCCCCTTAATCCCCCCTTGATAAGGGGGGTGTCGATCCCCCCTTAATCCCCCCTTGATAAGCTATCCATTAGTCACATCTTTCTTAACATAAAATTTGACAAAAAGAGAAAAGTGTGCAAGATGGCTCAAGGGGGTTCTATGGGGGGACTAATTTGATGAGATAGTTTCCAAGTCTGGCTGATATCATGTAACCTTC
>NZ_JADBTZ010000425.1:0-2688 GCF_020245885.1 Microcystis sp. M165S2
GGTCAACTACCTAATTTTCAGGGAAAAAGTACCTGAATTTTCCCCCTGATCACTCCCATGCCTGGTACTTTTTGATTGACAAAAAGTCTAAAAGTCTTACCCAACAAGGTTTTTAGATTTATTCAGCAGACCCTAATTACACATTTCGATAAAGCTTTTGCCTTTTGCATGAGTGCCTCTTGCCTTTTGCATGAGTGCCTATCCTAACCAAGAAATTAATTTTGCACGACTACTGATTGATTTATCGATCGTCCACCATCAGGACAGAAAATATTAAGGATGGGTAAATAAACCCATCCTCGGAATAATTAGGCCGCTATGGCTGTTTTTTCTGCTGTTAATGCCTCTTGGCGTTGAAATTCGGCTAATTGTGCCATAATTTCATCCCGGACAATCTGACGGTATTCCAGGAAATGCTCGTTGTGGGCGCAGACAGTGATATAGTGTTCGGCATTGGCGGGATTATGGCGCAAAATACCGAATAAATTCTGCCAGAATTTCCAGCGAGTGGAACGTTTAAAGCCCTGTCGCCAGATAATTACCGCTAGGGCATAGATATCAGCCCGGCGAGGCAGTTTAAAGGCAGGTTTAGCTTTAGGTGCCCCTAATTTCAGGAAACAGCGATAGGTGCGATCGAGAAATACCTCCGGATCGTACAATTTCCAGAAGGCTTCAATATATTCTGTGGCAATATCTTCGATCGGCCGGGTGGGAACGAAATTCATTAGGGTACTTTGGTTAATGTCCTGTTTCCCCGTTAATCGTAGTCGTCCTTCTTTTTCCAAGCGAGTCCATAGGGCGGTATTGGGTAAAGCTTGTAACATTCCGAATAGAGCCGTGGGAATGGCCGCTTCTTCGACAAAATTAATAATGCGATCGGCCGCACCTTTTTTCTCGCCATCAAAACCGATGATAAATCCCGCCATAGGGCGCAATCCAGCTTTAATAATCTTTTCTACCGTCTCGGTTAACGAACTACGGGTATTTTGGAATTTTTTGGTTAATTGTAAACTTTCTTCGTCGGGGGTTTCAATACCTAAAAAGACCGCATCAAAATAACAATCAACCATCATTTCCATTAATTCGAGATCGGCGGCCAAATCCACCGATGCTTCCGTGTTAAACCGGAAAGGATACTGGTGTTCTTCTTGCCAAACCTTTAATTCTTTGAGGAGTAATTTAACGTTGCGCTTGTTGCCAATAAAATTATCATCCACCATGAACACGCCCCGGCGCCAACCTAACTCGTAGAGATAATCTAATTCTTTTAATAATTGTGCAGGGGTTTTGGTGCGGGGTTTACGACCGTAGAGAACGATAATATCGCAAAATTCGCACTGGAAGGGACATCCCCGCGAGAATTGTACCGACATGGAATCATAAGCTTCAAAATCGAGCAGATCGTAGCGTGGGATCGGGGTAATTGTCACATCTGGTTTTTCTGTGGTGCGGAAAACACCTTTGGTTTCTCCTTTTGCCAATGCTTCCACAAACATCGGGATGGTGATTTCTCCCTCATCGAGAATCAGAAAATCGGCCTCGGCCACTTCGTGGGGGATAGAAGTGGGATAGGGACCACCCACGGCCACCAGTTTACCCCGTTGCTTGGCTTCGTGAATTTGCTCGATTAAATCTTGACGTTGGACAATCATGCCGGAAAGAATGACTATTTCGGCCCAGTCCCATTCTGCTTCTGTCACCGCCCGAATATTGCGATCGACCAGTTTAAATTCCCATTCCTGCGGTAAAATCGCCGCCACCGTCACCATACCAAGGGGAGGAAGTAAGACTTTGCGATCGACTAATTCCAGAATTTTGTTATAAGACCAGAAAGTCGGCGGAAAAACGGGATAAATCAGTAAGGCGCGCATATTCACTCCTCGCTCGATGGCGATCGATTCTTGACCTTTCGCTTGATTGTAATCTTTTTCGGTCAGGGATGGGAAAACCGTTATTTAGCCCTAGAACTAAGATCAGGCTTGATTTTCGGCCGCCATTGCCCACCCTTGACCCTGCCCCCATAAAAGTTTATGGTCAACATTAATAAAATTTATGTAAATAAATGTTGCATAGTTTGGGAAGTTATGTTACATTTAATATCAAGCACTTGAATCAAACGCAATTTTATTATAGGAAGGCAATTCACCATGGATAAGCAAGAAAACAAACTCGGCTTCACCGCTTTCGCTGAAAACTGGAATGGTCGTTTAGCCATGCTCGGTTTCGTTATTGGCGTAGCTACGGAATACTTAACCCACAAAGGCATCCTTGCTCAATTAGGCTTAATGTAATTTCAGCCTCGATTGCTGTGCATCTACAATCGTCTTGAATAAATTATCAAAAAAGGGGGGGAGCATAGCTCTTTCCCTACTTTAGTTGCAGGCAGGCTGGGGATTGGGGACTGAGGATCGTCGGAGCAGGGAGAAACAATCCATAACTTGGCAGTTAACCACACTATTAAAAACGGATTTGGTATTGTTGCCAGTTAAAATTAAAAATGCCCTTAAGCGATCGCATCCTGGCGGTAGATGATGTACCGGAAAATCGCTTACCGAAATTTTGGGTTAAAGCCCCGTCCTTTTAGGACGGCTTTTTAAACTATAGCTTGTTAACTTAACTTTTATTGTGCTATACTGATTTTATCTAAGTACCCCCTGCGTAAAATGTTTGTCTTAGAGTTTAAAGTTA
>NZ_JADBTZ010000426.1:0-8519 GCF_020245885.1 Microcystis sp. M165S2
CCATAAAAAGGATAACTAGATAGCAAGTGATATTCTAGTAGGTTCGGTTCAGACATAATCGTGTAAGACCTAAGTAAGGGAAACCAGAAAGGGCTGTGATTAGCTCAAGAATCCTCACGCCTTTAGGCCCAGGAGTGTCAACTCGTCTAGTTTTTTACTTTAACGGCAAGAGTTACGGACGCTTGTATCAGTTAATTGATCACATCAACGATTTAAGTCCTGTAGTTGCCCTAGAAGATCATCCCGAGAGAAAATAAACCCTAGGCTAGAGTTTCAGGACAGTATCCTAAACCCTTAGTAAATTGTTGCCGAAAAGCCTCTATATCTTGCTGATCCGGGGTACCATGGGACACGATCGCCACTTGATAACGACGCATGACATCAATAGGAGATTGTCCCGTTTCCAAACTCCAAAAAACCATCTGGAGACGCATTTCCGGTTGATAGGGAATCCCTAACTCATTCATGTAGGCGCGAAAATCACCGTGTTGGCAAGGAGTCAGCATTTGATTAAACTTTACCTTGACCACCCAACCGTTAATCTGATGGATAACCGTCATTACGGAGGAAGGCAGATGAGTCATCGATCGGAGGTATTCGGTGACTCGTAGCGTTAAACTAGCATTAGCAAGAAAATAGAGATAGTCCATAGTGGCCGCCGGGCTATTGGCTAATAGTCACGATTAGTGTTATATCTCTAAGTCTGACGATAAACCGTTCCAGGTACCAAGGGGAGAAATCCCCGATTTAGTGAAGTTCGCCTGGGTAGGATTACCCAACTTTTGCGAAGCTCTTTATGATGATAATGACGATGATCCCTGACCAATTACTCTCCAGCTACGATTATCACCTTCCTCCAGAGTTAATTGCCCAAAATCCCGCCGAAACCCGGGATAGTTCCCGTCTTTTGGTGGTAGATTCTCCCAATAGTCATAATTTAGCTATTTTTCGGGATTTACCCACTTGGTTAGAGTCGGGGGATTTGCTGGTTTTCAACGATACCTGCGTGATTCCGGCCCGTTTATTTGGACGTAAAACCACGGGCGCACCCGTAGAAATATTACTATTAGAAGAACAAGATGACCATCGTTGGTTATCTCTGGTGAAACCGGGAAAACGCTTTAAAGTCGGTTCAGAAGTCCTTTTTTATCCGAAAACAGGGCCGACGGAAGACCAAGAAAAATTATGGTTAGCGAAAGTAATCGATCGAGATCTGAACACCGGTGGTCGTCTGCTGGAATTTCAACGTCATCCCCAGCGCAGTTTTTGGGATATGTTGAAGGAGTACGGTCATATTCCTTTCCCCCCCTACGTCACCGAATCAGAGGCGGAAGAAGACCGTTATCAAACAGTTTACGCTGATAAACAGGGTTCTGTGGCCGCTCCCACGGCCGGATTACATTTTACTCCCGAATTATTCCATAAGCTCGCTCAGAAGGGTATAGATACCGCCTATGTCACCCTTCATGTGGGAGTGGGAACCTTTCGTCCCGTGGAAGTGGAAAATATTACAGAACACCTAATGCACCAAGAATTTTTGCAGATTTGCGCCGAAACTGCCGAAAAAATCGCCCAAACAAAGGCTAGAGGTGGCCGGGTTATCGCCGTGGGAACCACGGTAGCTCGCGCCTTGGAAGGGGCAATTAAAGAAAGTAAGAGCGAGAAATTAACCGCTTTTCAGGGAAAAACGAATTTATTTGTCTATCCGGGTTATCAATGGCGGGTTATCGACGGCATGATCACTAATTTTCACCTACCCAAGTCCAGTTTGATGATGTTAGTCAGTGCCTTAATCGGACGGGAAAGACTACTGGCATTGTATCAAGAAGCTATCCAAGAGCGTTTCCGTTTCTATTCCTTCGGTGACGCTATGTTAATCCTACCCAGCGCTCGCAGCAGTAATCGGTAAGTAGTTGGACAAAATTACGTTCAAACCCCAGAAAGAAGGAGCAGCAGAACTGCGGAAAGGGCAACAGGAAAAGCAAAAATATGTGTAAGCGGCCCGCGCATCTAAATTGGTCTAGGTCGATTATCGAACCACCTCTGGCCTGTTGTCTATCCTAACCAAGAAATGAAAAGAAAAGATATTAAAATCGGTCGCCGCTATTCTGGCAAATCCTGGCAAATATTTGTAATTATTGCCTTCATCGCCGCCGCTCCCTTTGCTATTTTTTATCTTATTGCCTTGGCTTATCTCTGGCAAGGCGATCAACTTTTGGCCGCGGGGGAGAAGGAATCGGCTCTGTCTGCTTACCGAACAGTTTTATCTTTTCACGAAAATTCGGGCCAAGCCCATATAAAAATCGCTCAGGTTTTGCAAAGTCAAAAACGTTATTCTGAAGCCTTAAAAGCCTATAATCATGCCTTTATCGTTAATGATAAACCACCGATGGAACCCTCCCAAAGTAATTATTTAGTGGCTTTGGGAGATATCTTCGCGCAAGAGGAAAAATGGTCAGAGGCGATCGAGGCTTACCAAAAAGCAATTATCATTAAACCAACTTTTAAAGCGCAATTTCAGCTAGGAAAAGCCCTCTATAGTTTACAACGTTGGGATGAGGCGGCGAAAGCTCTGCAAGCAGCGGTTTTTCTCGATCCTAGTCAGGGAAAAGCCTATTTTTATCTGGGAAAGGCCTACAGTGAACAGCAACTCTGGCAAGAGGCCAGTTATGCCTATCAGCAAGCTCTAGAATTGATACCTAGTCAGGGTGAAACCTACAAAAAATTAGGAGAAACCCTAGCAAAACAGGGAAAATGGGAGCAAGCAGAGCAAATATATCGACAGGCTTTAATTTACGCCCCTAAAGATGGGGATATTTATAATTATTTAGGGAAAGCTTTAGCGGAACAGGGAAAACTAGGGGAAGCGATGGCAGTTTTTCAACAGGCGCGCCAAATTAGCCCCAAAAATGCCGAGATTTACGAAAATCTCTGTTATACCTATATCAATAGTGGTCAGATCGATGAGGGTCTAAATTGGTGTCGGCAGGCCGTAGAAATTGATCCCAATTTATCAGAAGCTAGATTTATTTTACAGGAAATCCAACGGGGGCGATTAATTCATGATCATCCCGAATTATTAAAAATGCCAGAGATAATTCCCAGTGTTAAGAGTGATCCTCTGGTGAATTTAAAACGCTCAATTGTTAAAATTGTCATTCGTGGTCAAAATAAAAATGGCATCGGCACTGGTTGGTTATTAAAACGAGATCAAGACACAGCTTGGATCGTGACTAATCGCCATGTGGTGACGAATTCCCGTCAAGAAATCGATGCAGAGGCGCGCATTTTTGTCGAGTATTATAGCCAACCACCCAAGGGAAAAATTCCCAAGCGTTCAAAAGCTAAAATTCTCCACACTACCCCCCCTAACGACTGGCTCGATTTAGCAGTATTGGAGGTAAAAAATCCCCCCCCAGATTTAAAACCTTTAGCTTTAGCACCCCTACCAATTGCCGCTAATCAATCAGTAATCTCGATCGGTAATCCTTTTAATCAAAAAGATTGGACTGTCAGCAAAGGCACTGTTAATGATAATGAAGAAAAATCCTTAAGTTTATCCATGTTTGTCGTTTCTGGACAGTCGGGAAGTCCAGTTTTAAACGATAAAAATCAAGTGGTGGGAATGATTTCCCAAGCGAGTTTATTTTGTGCCAATCCCTCTACTCCTAAACCCCTAGAAAATGCCGTTAAATTGGGCTGCGGTTTCGCAATTCCCATTGACAGGGTGCGAGAAAGGTTAAGGGAGTGGGAATTATGAATTGGGAAGTGGGGTGTGGGGAAGTGGGGAAGTGGGGAAGTGGGGAAGTGGGGAGGTGGGGAGGTGGGGAAGTGGGGAAGTGGGGGAATTTCAACTAACACCCTAAAACCCTAACACCCTAACACCCTATCACCCCAAAACCCCCCGCAACGCGCACGCAGTGACCACCCTATCTCCTGTCTCCTGATAACTGATAACTGGTCACTGATAAATGATAACTGCTATGCTACTCTAGGCAGAAAACCATTCGATCGAGATCACCGTGGCTAACCAAGAAGCAACTTCCCCCGCTATTCGTACCCCTTTATACGAGCTAATTGCCCAACAAACCAGCAAATTTACCCCTTTTGCGGGTTGGGAGATGCCGATACAGTTTAGCGGCCTAAAAATCGAACATAATGCTGTCCGCAATGGTGTCGGGATGTTTGACATTTCCCACATGGGCAAATTTATCTTAACTGGAGATAATCTGGTTCAATCTCTCCAAACCCTAGTTCCTTCTAATTTAGCCCGTTTAAGCGCAGGAAAGGCACAGTATAGCGTTTTACTTAACCCGGACGGTGGTATCATCGATGATATTATCTTTTACTACCAAAGCGAAAGCCAAGGCGTATTAATTGTTAATGCCTCAACCACCGATAAAGATCGAGAATGGATTTTAGGCAATTTAGAGGGATCTGGGGTCAAATTAAAGGATTTATCCCGAGAAAGGGTCTTAATCGCCCTGCAAGGACCCAAGTCAGCCACAATTTTACAGCCCTTGGTCGGGGAAAAATTAAGCGATTTTGGCCTATTTAATCACTGGGAAAGCCAGCTTTTCGGGGAAAAAGTTTTTATCGCCAGAACTGGTTACACCGGAGAAGATGGCTTTGAAATTATGGCCCCTCCTGAAATCGGACAGCAACTTTGGACGGAATTCTTAAATTTAGGGGTGACTCCCTGCGGTTTAGGAGCGCGGGATACCCTGCGTTTAGAGGCAGCTTTAGCCCTTTATGGACAGGATATCGACGATAGCACGAGTCCCCTAGAGGCAGGCTTAAATTGGTTGGTTCATCTGCCAGAAAAAGGCGATTTTATCGGTCGCAATGTCCTTGAAGACCAAAAACTTAATGGTGTCAATCGGCGCTTGGTGGGATTGCAGATGTCTGGCAAACATATCGCCCGTCACGATTATCCGGTAGTATTCGCTGGGGAAGCGGTGGGTAAAGTCACCAGTGGCACTTTATCACCAACTTTAAACACCGCGATCGCTTTAGCCTATCTTCCCACACCTTTCGCCTCGATCGGACAGGCGATCGAAGTAGAAATCCGCGGCACCACCTACCCCGCTACCGTAGTCAAAAAACCTTTTTATAAAAGTAAAAAGTAAAAAGGTGATGGGGGTTAGGGAGTCGTTTAAACTGTACTGCATTTAAACTGCGTATTGGGAATTTTAGTACAAATGCCCAAACTCCCAACTCCTAGACTCCCTAGTCCCTGCCTTCAGGCAGTCTTAACGAGTAATTTAGATGGTCAACAGCTGATCAGTTACTCCCGACTTGAAAGTAATAACGCAACTAAAAACCCATGCAAAGCAGTTAGCTGCAGTCTTCTCGAATAACAGCCGAACTCTACCATATTTTAGACCAATTTAAGAGAGGTTCTTCGGTTTGTCTTATGCAATGGACGGGGTTATAAGGAATGAAACCCTTATAGAGACAGGTGTTGCTGCGATTTTTGTCAACTGTTTTCGATCTAGAGCGAACTAATCAATTAAATCTCTTGCCAGATAAAGATTTAGTCGATTTATGCCCCCCTATTGGGACTTAAACGCTCAACAAAGGTTCAATCGAGTATAATCGTTACAGAGTAAGCACTTTACGTTGAGAAATCGGCGATGAAAGAGACAACCCCAGCAGCGATGCCTCCCTGCTTTGACCGATGGTGTCGGCGGTTTGACAATTGCTTCAAGAGCGAAGCGCAAAAAAACGGGTTCAGACAGTATTTAGGGTTTGCTGAATAAATCTAAAAACCTTGTTGGATAATATTTGTAGGCTTTTTTGAAATCAAAAAGTGCCTTAGCTAGGAGTGTTCGGGGGGGGGAAATTTAGGCACTTTTTCCCTGAAAATTAGGTAATTGACCCCCTGAAAATGAGTAAAACCCCACACCCCACACCCCACACCCTACCCCCACGAAAAACTTTTTCAGCATACCCTATTTAGGAGGATTATTAGGGGAAAGTGAGAGGAAAAACCTGACTCAAAGGGCCCTATCCCTCTTTCATCCCAAAGATAGAGCAAATATTCTCAACAATCAAACTCATTCATCTGGGCAATAAGTCTCGGAAACCGAAAAGAAAGTTGAGGAAAGTGACAGAAGCGGTTAGGTGAGGATAAAATACCAGTGGTCGCTTTAATATCACCTGAATAGTCGGTTTTTTGTGTCTTTCCCGAGACTATCGGCTGCTACCACTGGTTTGCTGTTGTTTGTTGTTGTAATCCGAGGAAATATAGTTCTTGCGTTCCCAAGCGCCTGAACTGCATTTGTCTCTCTAGTAAAAATTGTAACAGACAATACCCATTTTGTGTAAAAAAAAGTAAACAATTTGGTAAAAAATTATTTTTTGCGGTAATCCTCAACCCTCTGAGGACAGCCCCAGATTACCGTTTCCTGTTTGTAAACCACCATACCGGGCTTTGCGCCCTTGGGTTTATAGACGTATTTGGGACGGGTATAGACGACGGGAACCTGTTCACTATGGCGAGCGCGGCTATAATAAGCGGCGTAATCGGCGGCAAATTGCAGATCGGCGGCTTCTGGAACTGTACCGGGGGTTAAACGGAGTAAAACGTGACTACCAGCGATTTCTTGACTATGAAACCAGATATCGTAATCGCTGGCGCTACGAAAAGTTAGCCGATCATTTTGACGGTTATTTCTGCCAATCCATAATTCTACTCCAGAGGGAGTAGTAAAGCGCATGGGTTCGGATTCTTTGTTATTCGCCCGATTACGCTGGTAATTGCTTTCTAGATACTTCTGTTGAATTAATTCTTCTTGTATCTCGTCTAGGGCCTCTAAATCTTCCCTGCTGCTATAATTCTCTAGTTGACTTAAACTCGATCGCACTTGTTCGAGATAATTAATTTCACTGACCACTTCCGCTAATAAAGGTTCCACCGCTAACCGCGCCCTTTTTAATTTCTGATGTTGTTTATAAAAATATTGGGCATTCTGCACGGGATTTCTTTCGGGATCGAGAGGAATAATTACAGGTTTTCCTGTCTGGAAATCCGCCAAAGTAATGCTAGTCATTCCCTGCTGTATTTGCTGCAGATTTGCCATTAATAAATCCCCTTGCTCTTTATAGCGATCGGCATGAGCAGATTCTGCTAGTCTTGTTTGAAATCCCGCCGCTTTAGTTTGCAGTTTAGTCAGTAAAGAGATGACTTTTTGATTTAATTTTTGCTGTAGTTGTCGAAAGCTTTCTTGATTAATTTGGTCGCTATAATAACGGTTTAATAATTCTTGAACATTTTTAGCTGCTGCCAGTATCTCCCCACCGATCACCGTATAACCTTCTCTTGTCCATCCGGGTTGAAAGGTTTTATTTTCCAAGATTTTTAACCATTCTTGCCAAACTGAAAAGAGCTTTTCCCAATCAGTATTATTTAACTGATCCGTGTTTAATTTCGGGTTAATCTTGGCTTTTTGCAACAGCGATCGAGCGATGACCGGACTAACCCCACGATAGGTACTAACTAGCTGTTTTTCGATAGTTTTAGGGATTAAACTAACTCTGGCTTGCCAACTGCTCAAGGATTCTTCTAAACTGGGATTTGTTGCCAATAAAACGGGTGGTAGTTGATAGATTTGTCCCGTTTGTACGGTGCGAACACTAGACTGGGTGGCATTGACTTGATGGGCAACGGTGACAATTTGATTGTCAGCCGCAGTTAAAATAACATTGCTATATTTGCCCATAATTTCTATGTACAAATGCCCCAGGGCCGGATCATCGGGACGTTGGGCAAATTGTAGATCGATGACTCTTTCCCACGGGGCAACAAATGCTAATTTTGTCAGCGCAAAACCATTGAGTTGATGACGCAATTGAGCGCTGAAAGTGAAGGTATCTGGGACTTTTGGCGGTGGATCACCAATATGCAGCCGCGCTCCTTGGGGATGCCAAGAAATAATTAACCATCCCTTGCGATCGAAGGTTCGTAAATAGAGGGCGATCGTTTGGCGATCAATTTGATACACTTGTTCTAGTCTCGCCGGCAGCCAAACGGCAGCAATTTCGGCACAAGTGGCGCTGAGGGTGGTAAAGTCTACGGATTGCATTTTCAGGATTCAGGAGATATTCTCGATGCCAAAGTTGGCACCGCCAAGCATGAAAATATCATAGCTTCCCACTGAGGCTAAGACAAAAAAGTTGTTTCCTCAATTAAAAACGGATTTGGTGTCAGAATCTATCTCAAGGGAGCGAGAGGACTCCCGTTAGAGCCGCCCTTGCTTAACGGGAGATGAATCGCGACCAAAATGAAACTAACGCGGTAGCGTTTCCACTTTCGAGGGATTTCGCTAGAATAGAGAAAGCGGTAAAGCGCGTAAAGTATCACGGAAACCTCCCGATCCTTTGTACCTCGGAACAAATATCGCCCTTGAAAATGTAATGGTGACGGGTCAAGCAGCATAGAAGCTTAACGGCTAAGGTCAATTCTGCCCACAAATAAAATTCAGAGCCGTCCGGGCAGTCGGCAGACGTTAAACTAA
>NZ_JADBTZ010000427.1:0-9986 GCF_020245885.1 Microcystis sp. M165S2
AGTCAAGCCGGAAGAAGTTCAAAAAGCTGTAGAATTAATTAATCATCGTCCTCGAAAATGTCTTGACTATCGAACCCCTTTTGAGGTATTCTATGAATTATCATCAGACATTGATGCACTTCATTTTTGAATTGGCGTTGTTAGGAACATCAAAACTAAACTGAATCAGTTTCGTAAAGGCTTCTACGACATCATCAATATAGATGAAATCTCGCTTCTGTTCTCCTAATGTCAAATCAAGAAAATCTACTTCATGCAGCAAATCTAAGATAATTTTAGAGACAAACTTAGAAGGATCATCAAAAGGTCCGTAAAAATGCTCTAGAGCGACATTAATACAAACCATTTTTTGAGAAAATAAGAATAACCAGTCTAAAAAATGTTTTTTAGAAAGGGAATAGTAATTGACTCTTTTATCTAGAATGGTATCGGTATTAATGAATGTTTTTACCTGATAATTTTCTGCTATTTGTATAATTTTCAAAGGCAGAAAAAGATTCGCCTGGATAATATCTGTAGGAGGAACTGCAAAACGACCATAATTGGTAGCACAGTGGATGATTATGTCAATGACATTTTCTTTAAAAATATCTTCTATATCAATCTGGTCAAGATCATAAAATCTTATTTTGTCAACAATCGAACCTAATCGGAAAAGTTTAGAGCTTGAACGCTTGACAACAATAACATTCAACTGATCTTTTACTATCCGTTTCACCAGATGACTTCCTAGAAAACCAGTTCCACCAGTCACTAAAATAGTTTTGCCCATCAAATTATCCATTGATATCTGAGTCTATAATCCCAATATTTGGGATAAATGTTTAATAGAACTTGCGGTTCTTCGGTTCGTGTTATGCAATAGAGGGATTACAAGGGATGAAACCCTTATATAGAGAGACATTCAGCGATTTTTGTCAATTGTTTTTGATCTAGAACGAACCAATCAATCGCCAGATAAGGATTTAGTCGATTTATGCCACCCGATCGAAACATACCAAGTAACGAAGAACCGAAGTCGCTTTCTCAGCTTTGACTCTGATCCAGACCCCGACAAAACTCTCGGATAGTCGCTGCCACATACTCTAACATCTCCTTGGTTAATCCAGGAAATACCCCAATCCAAAACACTCCTGCCATGATTTTGTCAGCATTACTCAAATCCCCAATAACCCGATAATTTAATCCTTGATACAGAGGTTGTCGCAGTAAATTACCCCCAAATAATAGCCTTGTGCCGATGCGTTTTTCCTCCAAATGCTTAACTAAATCATTACGGCTAAAAGGCGCATCTTCCCTAACTAAGATAGGAAAGCCGAACCAACTCGGTTCAGAATGGGGGCTGGCTTCAGGCAAAATCAAAACATCTTGTAAGTCTTGTAATTTTTGATGCAAAAAGTCGAAATTTTCCCGGCGCTTTTGGATAAATTCCGGCAATTTATCCAGTTGGGCTACCCCGACGGCGGCTTGCATATCTGTCATCTTTAGGTTATAGCCCACATGAGAATAGGTGTACTTATGGTCGTAGCCAAAGGGTAAATCTCCTAACTGCCAACCGAAGCGTTTATTACAGGTATTATCTACCCCCGGCGCACACCAGCAATCTCTCCCCCAGTCGCGGAAAGATTCGACAATCTTTTTCAAGCGGGTATCACTGGTTAAAACCGCGCCCCCTTCTCCCATGGTCATGTGATGGGCAGGATAAAAGCTAACCGTTGCTAAATGCCCAAAGGTGCCAGTTTTTTGCCCTTTATAGAGACTTCCCACCGCATCACAGTTATCCTCCACTACCCAAAGGTCATGTTTTTCGGCAAAAGCCATCACCGCCTCTAAATTGAAGGGGTTTCCCAAGGTATGGGCGATCATAATCGCTTTAGTCTTCTCTGACAGGGCCGATTCCAGCTGATCGATGTCGAGGTCATAACCGGGTAGTTTAACGTCTAAAAAGACGGGAATTAGCTGATTTTGGAAGATGGGATTAACTGTAGTCGGGAAACCTGCGGCAACAGTAATCACCTCATCCCCCGGTTTAAGTTGCTTTTCTCCCAATTTAGGAGAAGTTAAGGCACTTAAGGCCACTAAATTCGCTGAAGAGCCGGAATTGACTAATAAACAATGTTTTACCCCCATCCACTGGGCAAAACGTTCCTCAAATTCTGCGGCATATCTGCCCGTCGTGAGCCAGAAATCTAGGGAAGAATCGACTAATTTCACTAATTCTTGCTCATCAAATACCTTACCGGAAACCGGAACATAGGTTTGCCCCGCCACAAAAGCCCGGGGCTGAAATTTGAAGTCATAGTATTTCTGTACGGCTTGAAATACTTGCTCTCGCAGGTCTTGTTCTTGCTCAGATGTATTAGTTGGACGATGGATAGGTTGTGTCATGATTTATGCAATAATGTTCGTTAGAAAAACCGCTCGATAAAACTATTAATTGTTCTGTCTTTAAAATTGTCTAATTTCAATTTAGAACAACGTCTCCAGAAAAGAGTTTTTTTCTGGCTTTCCGTTAATTTAATCCATTCATTATAGGTAGGAAACGCAAATTCCTCAAAAAATTTCATAAATCTTTCACAACCTTTTTCTACAGTAAAATCCTTAGCCCTTTCCCGGGCATTACTGACCATGTTAGCATAAAGGTCGGGACTACTCTTTAACTTACTAACTGCTGAGATGGCTTCGTCCAGAGAATTAACCAAAAGAAAGTCTAAGTCGCTTTTCTTTTCTGCTAAGATTGAGGACTCTGGAGTCACGATGGCTGGAACACCAGTTCGCCAACAATTGATTAATTTATTAGCGGGTTTGTTGATGTATGGCTTGCCATCGAAACTTCTAGCAGCAATAACCACATCTATATTACTATAGTCGTTCCACTTTTTAGGCTCAAGAATTGGCCACCACTTGCATCCTAGAGAGGATAGAGCATCACGCCATTTATCTGATTTCAGTTCTTCTGCTAATTGAGATTGATCACCAAGATAAGCCACATTTTCAACTAGACAGTCACGCTCTTTCAATCGAGGGATCAATCCGGGCTGAGGCCAAGGAGAAACAAGATAGTAAGGATTCCAAATAGAATTACGGTTTTTCTGGAAATCCACGGGATTAAGAACAATATTTATATGGGCAGGTGGATAAAACTGTTTATCAGATTTCATCGCAATTAACATGGCATTTCCTCCTGGATATTTGTAAAAACGGGTAGGTCGGCCAAGATATTTTTTGATCTCTAGCAAGGTTTTATCAAAACTTTTTTTATCTGCGAACACAATTCCTTCTTCAGGAATTGTGTTAATAACTTCACAATCTAAACCCGCCTTTTTAAGATAGATATAACTCGTCGCAATTTCTCCTGAAAAATGATCATGAATACCAAGGAAAGAGTCGGGATCTTGTCTATTAAGTAACCGCATCTCCCTTTCATCTGTTGCGTAGAAGTAAACTTTGGTCATATTTGTAGAATTTATCCTAACGGTGAGGTACGAAGTCTCTGGTTTTGGGGAACGCCGGAATGTGGCAATAAATATTATGGAACACAAAAGCTACCTACTTTTTCACTGAAGACATCGGCCTGATATAGCTCGAACTGTGATCGGGTTAAGTTTTGAAACCCTTGATTATTGCTAGGTGCAATTTGATTGGCTTGGCGATACCAAAGAACGGTTTCTTGAACTGTCCGCTCAAAATCCCAGACGGGTTGCCATTTTAGGCTATGGAAAGCCTTATCTGTGACTAGATTAAGCAATTTAGCCTCATGAACAGCATTCGGATCACTTTGATCGAGCCAAGTCCCTGGCCAAAGTTGTAGGATAGACTCAACTAACTCTTTAACTGGACGATTAGAAGTCAGAGACGGACCGAAATTAAACGCCCCATATAACCCCCGGCTGTCTTGCTGCCAATTAGCTGTCATCAACTGCACATAAATCGACTCAGCCAACCGTAAATAGCCACCTAAAGGCTCTAAAACGTGCTGCCAAGGGCGAGTCGCTAAAGGGTTCCGCACGGGAATCGCTTCCGACTTGATCAAAGCCCGCATCGCATCGGGTACAATCCGATCTAGAGACCAATCTCCTCCACCGATGACATTTCCGGCCCTGGCGCTGGCAATGCCGATGGGGGTTTGAGGGGTTTTAAAGAAGGAATTTCGCCAAGATGCGATCGCCAATTCCGCCCCCGCTTTGCTAGAACTATAGGGATCATAACCCCCTAAGGGGTCATTTTCCCGATAACCATAGACCCATTCCCGATTCTCATAGCACTTATCGCTAGTAATAAACACGGCGGCACAGGGATGAGTCAGGCTTTTGAGGGCTTCTAAAACGTGAATAGTCCCCATAACATTTGTGTTCCATGTTTCCACCGACTCAAGATAAGAAAGCCGCACTAAGGGTTGTGCCGCTAAATGAAAGACTACATCCGGTTGCCATGAAGCGATTAAACGAGCCACTAACTCAGCCTCTCGAATATCTCCTATATGGTGGCTCAGGTTTTGAGCCAAGTCTAATTGGTCAAATAAGGCCGGGGTGGTATTGGGGGCTAAACTGAGGCCTTTGACCTCTGCCCCCAGATGGAGTAACCAAAACGCCAGCCAAGACCCCTTAAAGCCGGTATGACCAGTAATAAAGACCTTTTTGCCAGTCCAAAATGCTTCCTTTACCATATTTTCCATCTAGCTTGTCCAGTGTCATAAAGGTGATTGAGTAGTTCCATTTCTCGATAAGTGTCCATACACTGCCAAAGCCCATCAGTCTCATCCCAGAAGGAGAGGGGAGCTATTATTGTCCACAAGTCAAATAGACTCGCTATACTGGGTTTTCAGTTAATTTCATCGGCTTTGTGCAAGTAATCCCTGAAAAGAGTTTTCGTGAAGGCTTAAACCTATCACCCTAACTCTTTGGGAGCCACTATACATGAACTTGACCGAGGATGTCAATTGGTTAAGGGGATTTTACAATTCATCTAGTTTTGCTATATATAGACTGTGGTTAAACTTTTATACGGAAAATTTGCCAGACAATCTCTTATGGACTAAACTTTTTAGCCATTCAGGCATAGAGAGAATTGAAATGTATAATAAATTGGCAGCTAAGAACCAATTGATCATTTCATCAACTAACCAAGGATGTAAGAATGGACTTGCGTAAAAGGTTGCCACTATAGCGACTAAAGCCATACTGGAAGGCAAGCTTAATTGATTTTCTTGCTTAATCCAATCCAAGATTTGAGGAAGGGCAAAGATTAGAAAAGTTAATTTGTAATCCACAACAAGCCCAATAACAAGAAAATTTCCTAAATAAATGCCTGCTGCAAGACGGAAATAATCAATATATTGACTTTTGTCTAAAGATTTGTCCGAATCTGTTAAGACAAAATCAGAACTAAGCCATTCTTGAAAAATCTTAAATTTCGACAATAAAACTCTGGTAAAGATTAATATCGTCAATAAACTCATAATTATGTACATCATATATCTGAGCGTCTTTTTAATATCAGTTTCTCCGCCAGTAAATAAAGAAAGATTTGATAGAAAAGATTTGACTTTTAACAAGAGGGCTTTATAGCCAAAACGATAATACACGGGATCACCATCACCACTAAGTGCTAATTGAATGTGAAGGTCGGATATAGTTTTCATCTCCCCTATACTAGCGAGAAAATAAGTAATGAAAGCAGTGGTAAAAATAGCTGCCAAGAACAGAAATAGATTTCTTTTTTCTTTAATAATTACTACCAGACCGAAAATTGGGAATAGTTTAATAACCCCAGCAAAAAATATTAATAAATAGGCACACAACCTAAAAATTAATGCTCGGCTATTCTTAATGATCATTAGTCCGATTCCAAGCCAAGAATAGATAACAATATCTGCGTTGCTACGTTCGACTAAAAGCATTACCGGTGGTGAGCATAAAATTAGGGCATAAACTACAGCTTCTTGATAATTTAATCTGCCAATGATGATTAAAGTAACAACATAAAAGATTAAAGCAAATAAAACTCCTAAAAATATAGTATCACGCATCTCTAACCCCAGCCAAGTCAATAAAGACCAACTACTGGGATAACCTATTTGATTGAAGCAGGAATGATTTGTTAGGGAAGTTTCTCCAGTCAATCGCTCACAATCAAAAGCGCCTAATACGTATCTAAGATCCAAAAAAAGGTTTTTAAATGAAGTCACAGGAACTCCCATTCTCCTCCAAAACTTGTGATAGGGAACAAAAAAATTAGCTAGATACAATAACCCAAAATATCCTAAGAGTGCAGCAACTACCAAAAATCTGCCATCAATTTTTGATTGCTTTTTGAGCATCTGCTTAATCTGGAGATGTATTGAATTTAATATGTCCACTTACTGCCTCCTGCTATTAAAGAATTGGGGAGCATCTCACCTTTGTAACCCCTAAATTAGGTTTTATGTCAAGCTATTTTGAAAGCCTTGCTAGAAACCAGTTTTAGGGACAAGTATAATTACTCACTTGCATAAATGAGATGCTCCCAAGGATTGATTATCTGTCAATTACTTGAGTTCAGTATAGGACGCTCATTGCGCCGCTAAATGAAAAATCACATCCGGTTGCCATGACTTGATTAAACGAGTCACCAACTCAGCGTCCCGAATATCTCCTAGATGGTGACTCAGGTTTTGAGCTAAGTCTAATTGGTCAAATAGGGCAGGGGTGCTATTGGGAGCTAAACTGAGGCCTTTTACCTCTGCCCCCAGATGGATTAACCAAAACGCCAGCCAAGACCCCTTAAAGCCCGTATGACCAGTAATAAAGACCTTTTTGCCAGTCCAAAATGCTTTCTTTACCATATTTTCCATCTAGCTTGTCCAGTGTCGTAAAGGTGATTGAGTACTTCCATTTCTCGATAAGTATCCATGCACTGCCAAAACCCATCATGCTTATAGACGGTGAGTTCTCCTAAAGCGGACAGGGTTCTTAGGGGCTGTGCTTCAAAAGTCGTCGAATCTCCCTCAATTAAATCCAAAACCTTGCGATTTAAGACAAAATACCCCCCATTAATCCATCCTTCAGCCGTTTGTGGCTTTTCTTGGAACTGAGTGACTAAATTATCCTCAATCACTAACTCGCCAAAGCGGGAAGGAGGACGAACCGCCGTCATAGTGGCTAATTTCCCATGAGAGTAATGGAAATCCAACAGATCCGCAATATTCACATCACAAACCCCATCCCCATAGGTGGCTAAAAAGATCTCGCTTCCGCTTTGATCTATATAAGATGTGAGACGTTTAAGACGACCTCCCGTCATGGTTTCCTGTCCCGTATCAACTAACCAAATACGCCAGTCTTCTTCCTCGTGTCCACTATCGAGTTTGGTCACTTTTTTATTGCCTAACTCTAAGAGGACATCACTTTGATTCCAATCATAGTTAAAGAAATAGTCCCGGATTATTTCCCCTTTATACCCTAGACAGAGCATAAAATCAGTTAAACCATAGTGGGCATAAGTTTTCATGATATGCCAAATAATTGGCCGATTTCCGATGGCAATCATCGGTTTAGGCCGAAATTCGGTTTCTTCCCGCAGTCGGGTTCCTTTGCCACCACACAAGATGGCCACGGGAATGTTGGACTTATAGTCCTTAACTGTTAAACTGACCGATTGTATTACCATTAGATTATATAGTGAAGGGCTTTGAGAGTGACATCATCTTATCGAGGCAGTTTAACACGGGATTACCGATTGTGTCCAAGATTTGTCTAAAAAAATTTTTGTTGAGCGAGTGTACCTAGTTTATTGCTAAACAGTCTCTTAAATCTTATAGCAGTTATCTTCATGGTGAGGTACGAAGTTTTCCTTTTGGGTAGTCGGTCGTCCGCCGGCGATACTAAATCAGGTTATACTTCGTCTTGATCAGCAACGCTAAATTCTAACCGAGTAGGACTAGAAATTCGTGCTACCATGCGAAGATAAATATTCGGGGATACGGTCACGAAGCTACCAGAAAATTTTAGGATAAAAATACCGACACTTATGGGGAAATCAATCAATAAAGTCCGAGGAACGGCACTGATTTTAGGGATTCTAGCGATCGCCTTTGCCTTTTTCACCAGGATTGTCAGTATTTTTGAATACGTTACCTTCGATATCGGACCAGATCCCGATCAGATTACTCTTGGTTATCTTTGGATGGATATGTGGAAGGGAAACTTTCCTCAATTGGGACCACCGGGGGGGGGTGGAAAATATGGATTCACAATTCCACCCCTCTATAGTTATTTAGCATTTCCTCTGACAATTTTCGGTACTGCCCCCGAATTTCAAGTCCTTACCAATGGCCTATTTTCTTTTCTATCGATTCCCCTCTTAATCTACTTTGTTTATCAACTTTTAGAAAATGTAGAACAAGATAAACGTCTTCTCCTGTCCAGTTTGGCAGGATTTTGGTATAGCACGATTTATGCGGACTATTTCATTAATAATTTTTCCTGGGGACCTAGCCCAATACCCTTTTTTATGCTCGTTTTTGCTTTACTCTATCGGTTCCAGATGGAAACGAGTAAGCCGCTGATCTATCAGGCTATAGCTTGGATATTCTTCGGGATTACTGTCGCTATATTGGTGAGTTTACACACCACCACGATGTTAATTATCCCAGCAACTTGTGTTATCGCCTCTCTATGGTTTGTTTATCGAAATCGAAAGAATACTCGTAAATGTCTTTTGCCTTTTCTATCGATTCTCTCCGCAAATCTCGCCTTGATTATGTATTGGCACAGTGAGATAGTTCGGAGATTTGCAAATACGAAAGGAATGTTGAGAGCGCTCACGGAGAAGGGGGCGAGCGGTGAATCATCGAGCAATCTGTTCACTCGTCTATTTAAAGCGATTGGGGAAATGGTTTATCTGGGCAATCAAGTGTTTTTTTTGAATGATAATATATCGATTTTCAATGTCGTAGTTTCGGCTATTTTTTTCGGCATTTCTCTATACATAGTCATCAAAAAATATCGAGGTAATAAAACACTGATCGGCTTTTTGGCGATTACTTGGATAATTTTTCTCTACGCTTCCTCTAATTATCCTGATGAGCATTTTTATTCCCATCGTAAAATCTTACTCTGGTTTGCTCCTATACTCTTGGCGATCGCTAGTCTGGCCTATCTAAACTTGACTAAGACTTTCGACAGGATCCTCGGTCTAGTTCTAGCAATTATCATCGGCTATTCGATCGCAACTAATCTCTATTTCAATCAACGTTATCTTGCTAGTAAATACGGTTCCGAAAGACTCCTATCCGTGGCCGATACAGTGGAAATTATCAATCAGATTCCGGCCGGTTCAACCCTTTGTGATCCGGCCAAGAAAGGCAAAAGAAAAGAGCATGGTCAGTATGATTATATCGATACCTTTATGACCAAAAGAGAGCTAACGATAACCAATGCCTGCCCATCGGGTAGTTATTATATACAGCCGAAATTTAAAATGGCTATCCAAATGAACGATTTATTTCCAATTTTTACCCTCGCCAAAACCCCCCCTCTCGATCGCCCGATGACTTCCCTTCTGGAAACCCCAGAAGCCTATCTCTATAAAATCGAGTAGCAATAAGTAGGTGGGTGGAATTAAATATAAGATGAACGTAGGTTGGGTTGAAGCATGAAACCCAACGCCAGCATGGGTTACGCTACCGCTAACCCATCCTACAAATAATTGTGCCTCCCTACTTACCATCGTGCTAAAATAGGGAACCTCGAAATAGACAACTTATCGCCTTCCCCCGGAACTTCATTACAGACCAAAATATATATCTTGAGTTACTTTAGCAAGAGCTTTAGAGGTAGGCGTTTTTAGCTAAGGAAGTCTCAAATTATACTTTAGACGTTCATAATCTGAGATTTATTAAACTTCTGAAATCGTAGAGTGAGCAAGGAATCCAGTTCTTTTTTATGTTTCAGATGGGCATCATTCAGACATTCATAAATAGCTGAAGAAAAGTCAGAAAAGTTTTC